>CAZVRS010000032.1:0-9286 GCA_964630115.1 uncultured Candidatus Bathyarchaeia archaeon
TCAAGCCCAAGCCGGGCATACACGAGAAGATAGCGGTCCTGGACTACAAGAGCCTATACCCGAGCATAATGATAAAGGAGAACGTATCGCCAGATACATACCTCAGGCCCGATGAGCCGGAGCCGCCCGAGGGCGTGAACGTGGCGCCCGAGGTAGGCCACAGGTTCAGGAAAGAGCCGCCCGGCTTATACAGGGAGGTCCTATCGGCCCTGATATCGGCCAGGGATGAGATAAGGGAGCGCCTGAGGGAGCTGGAGCCTGGAACGGCCCTCTACAGGCTGCTAGACGCAAGGCAGAAGGCCCTTAAGGTCGTGGCAAATGCCACATACGGCTACGCTGGCTGGCTGGGTGCCCGCTGGTATCTGAGGCCCGTGGCAGAGAGCACGGCTGCCTGGGGCCGCCACATCATAAGCAGGACCATAGAGATGGCGAAGGAAATGGGCATAGAACTGATCTACGGTGATACGGACAGCGTGTTCGTGCGCTACGAGCCCGAGAAGGTGGAGAAGTTCCTCAAGGCCGTGGAAGAGGAGTTCGGGCTGAAGATAAAGCCCGATGAGATATTCGAGCGTGTCCTCTTCACGGAGGCCAAGAAGCGCTACTGCGGCCTCCTCCCGGACGGCAGGCTGGAGATAGTGGGCCTTGAGGCCGTGAGGGGGGATTGGTCGGCCGTGGCCAGGAAAGTCCAGAAAGAAGTCCTGGAGGCCGTTCTAAAGGCCAGTTCGCCACGGGAGGGGAGGGATAAGGCCGTCAAGATAGTCAGGGAATACATAAGGAAGCTGAAGGCCAAGGAAGTCCCCTATAAGGACCTGGTCATATGGGAGGAACTGACCAGGAAGCCTGAGGAATACAAGGTCCGGACGGCCCACGTGGAGGCGGCCAAGATAATGATGCGCTCCGGCTGGGACATATCCGTGGGCGACAAGGTGGGATACGTCATAGTGAAGGGCTCGGGCAAGCTGTATGAGAGGGCCATGCCCTACTTCATGGCCAACTATGACGACCTGGACCTGGATTACTACGTGAAGAAGCAGGTGATACCGGCGGCCATGAGGGTCCTGAAGGTCCTGGGCGTGAAAGAGGAAGAACTGCTGGCCGGCGTGGAGAGGAAGGGCCTAATGGCCTTCTTCGGATGAGCTGCCGGTTCCAGAAGCCTTCTTGACCTCGGGGAGCAACATCACCTTTATGCCCTTCGGGACCTTAACGCCGCCTGCCATCCTCTCTCCCACGATATACCTAATGCCCTTCTTCTTCGCCACATCAAGCACCCTTTGGGTTATTATGCCATCGAAGACGACCGCATATACGCCATCAAGCTCGTTCAGCTTGTCGAATAGCTCTTGGACGGGCACCCTGGCCACCTGGTTCAGCTCCTCATCTAGGAGGATGGCCTCGAAGGTCCCCTCGAGTTCCCTGGCCAAGCCGGCTATCGTTTCCGGCGTTATCTCCGGGCCTAAGAGCTCCTTCCTTATCTCCTCTGCCGGGGCCCGGTTGGCCAGGGCCTCGAGTATCTCCCTGGGCGTCAGCTCTTCAACCTCACGCCCCCTGGGCGCCCTGGCCACATACTTTATCCTGGCCACGCTGAGGAGCTCCTTTAGGAGCACATCGCCCATGTGGTCGCCATCTAGGAAGGCCGTTGCCTCCTTCTCCTCGCATAGCTTGATTATGGTCTCGGGGACCTTCAGGCCCTCCATGGCTATGACGTTCGTTATGCCGCACTTCAGCAGGTTTACCACGTCGGCCCTGCCCTCAACTATGATTACCTCCTTCATCTTGTCCACGTCGGGCCCGGCTGGGAGGCCCTCGGGGCCGTATTTGACCACCTTGGCTGGCGTGAGGACCTCGGACACCTCCCTTATGACCTCGGTGGCGGACGGGACCTTTGTGAGCGTCCACTCCCTGAGTATCTCCTTGGCCCTGCTTATTATCCACCTCCTCCTCTCCTCACGGACGTCAACTATTTCCTCGAGCTTCGTCCTTGCCGGGTAGGGGCCCACCCTATCCACGGCCTCGACCGTTGCAGCTATTATGGCCGTGGAAGCCCTGTCGAGGGCCGATGGTATCACTATCGTCCCGACCGTCTTGCCCTTCACGTGTTTGAGGGCCACGTCTATGCGGCCCACCTTGCCCGTCTTCACGAGCTCGCTTAGGTCGAGCTCGGGCCCGAAGAGGCCCTCTGATTGGCCGAAGATGGCGCCTATTATGTCGTGCCTCTCCACGATGCCGTCGACCTCGAAGGACAGCTTTATGCGATACTTAGCCGGCAGTTGGGCATGTGTCAAGCTCCATCACCTCTTGACCGGTCCTGAGCCCGTCTTCCTCATTAGCGTTTCTATCAAGCTCGGCAGGCCCTCTATGTCCTTGGCGAAGGAGCCGACCAGGCCCTTGAGGTGCCTCCAGTAGGTCAAGTTGGCCTTCAGGCCGAGGCTCTCCAGCTCCACGGCCCACCTGTGGGCCAGCTCACGGCCAGCGTCATCGAAGTCCGTGAGTATTATGACCTCACGGCCTACCTCGGCCACCTCAAGGGCCACGTCCGGTATGGCCTCCCTCCTGGATTTCACGGCTATGAAATGGCCCTTGAGACCGAGGGACCTGAGGGCCTCTACGTCAGATTTGCCTTCCACGACCACGGGCACACCCCTGGTTACCTCCTCGGACAGCTTGGCCAAGACGCTCCTGACCTCCTCCAGCAGGTCGCATAAGGAGCCCAAGGGACCTTCACCTCGTCAGCTCGGCTTCCTTGATCACCTCCAGCAGGTCGGGCCTCTTGGCCAGCCTATCCCTAACGGGCTTGAGTATCTCCACCAGGGCCTCTGCGACGGCGTTCTTCAGGTCGAGCGGGTGCAGGGAGCCCGATGCGAAATCCCTCTCGAGCTCCTCGTAGCTCCCGTATGAGATGGGGCCCCCGAACTTCTCGGGCCTGTCCACGTCCAACTTGCCGAGCCTCGGGAACACTATTAGCTTCGCTATCTCCAGGACCGGGTTGTCCTCGACCTGCTTGGCTGGGCAGAACGCCTTCCTCATCTTAGACCTTATCTCGTCCGGCTCGTCGTGGACGAATATGCAGCCGCCCGCCACGCTCTTAGACATCTTGGACCTTATGCGCTTGTTGAGCCTCTCGTCCTCGTCGAAGACGCCCTCGATCCCTCCCCCGGGCCCGCTGAGGCTCATCAGGAGGGGCGTGTGGAGGCAGATGGGCTTGCGCCATCCCATCTTCTCGGCCACATCACGGGCGAGCATGTGGACCTTGCGCTGGTCTATGCCTGCGCAGGCCACGTGGACGCCCAGGTGGAATATGTCGGCCGCCTGCATGCACGGGTAGAAGAGCCAGGCCGTTTCCACGTCCGTGGCGTCGAGGCTCCGGCCCATTATGGGCAAGGCCCTCCTTATGCGCCTCAGGGTGGCGGACTTGGCGATGGTTATGACCTTGCGCCAGTATTCGGGGTCCGAGACGACCTCAGAGGTCCATACGTAGTGGACCCTCGGGCCCTTGAGGCCTAAGGCCTGGAAGCACTCCTTGAAGTATTCGCCAGCCAGCCTTATCTTCTCCATGTCGCCCCCGAGCTTGTTGTTTATCCAGGCATACCAATCGGCCAACAGGATGGTGAAGTCGAAGCCCGCCTCGACCATGTCCAATATCTTCTGGCCGCAGACCAGCCCCATGCCCAAGTGCATGGGGCCAGAGCACTCGAAGCCCCAGTAGGCCTTGGGCTTGCTCTCCGCCTCGAGCAGGGACCTGAGCTCTTCTGGCCTGACGACTTCAACAGTATTCCTCATGACCAGCTCAAGCCTTTCCTTGACATCCAATCCGGTGCACCTCTTCCTTCCCAGGTGGCTAGGATACGCAAGATATAATCCTTGCCCTCTCAAGCGGGATGGGCCTTAGGGCCCCTCTTGGCTAATACCTTGTAGCACAGCACTGGATAGCCAAATGGCTTCCCTCGGGATGGCCTAGGATTGATTTATAAGCCTTGGCCAGCGTGAAATGCTTTTAAGGAATGCTATGGCGGACAGGGAGGAGGGATGGTGATGAGCTGGAGGAGCAGGCGCAGGAGGAGGCCCTGGTTCTGGGACATATTCGAGGAATTCGAGCGCATGGAAGAGCGGATAGACGAGATGTTCCGCAGGATGATGGAGGAGTTCCCCTTCGAGCGTGAGGAGTTCGAGGAGGGCGTCAAGGTCTACGGCCCCTACGTCTACGGCTTCTCCATATCCGTCGGGCCTGATGGCAAGCCCGTGATAAGGGAGTTCGGCAACGTGAGGCCCACCCGCTTCGGGCCCAGGTTCGTGGAGGAGCGTGAGCCCCTGGTGGACGTGATGGAGGAGGACGACGAGATAGTGGTCGTTGCCGAGCTCCCGGGCGTGGAGAAGGAAGACATAGACCTGAGCTGCACGGAGAGGGAGCTCGTCATATCCGTGGACACGGAGAAGCGGAAGTATTACAAGCGCCTCGACCTGCCGGACGAGGTCGACCCGAAGTCTGCGAAGGCTAGCTACAAGAACGGCGTGCTAGAGGTCAGGCTCAAGAAGGCCAAGCCGGTCGGGAAGGGGCGGAAGATAAAGATAGAGTGAGCCGGCCATGCCGCACAGGCTCAGGAAGACCAGGTGGATGAGGGGGAGCAGGACCCACGGCTACGGGGCCCACGACAGGCACAGGGGGCGTGGAAGCAGGCACTACCGCCGGGCCGGGAGGCACAAGCACCTCTGGACCTACGTGGTCAAATACGAGCCAGATTACTTCGGGAAGCACGGCTTCAAGCCCCCAAGGTCCAAGTTCCTCAAGGTCCAGGCCATAAACGTGGGGCAGCTGGAGGAGCTCGTGGACAAGCTGGAGGCAGAAGGCAAGCTCGAGGTCAGGGAAGGCCTGCCCTACGTTGACCTGGCTGCCCTCGGCTACGACAAGCTGTTGGGCCGTGGGTCCATATCGAGGCCCGTCTTGGTCAGGGTGAAGGCCTTCACCGAGCTGGCCGAGAAGAAGGTATCCGAGGCGGGCGGCAGGATAATAACGGACTGAACGGGCCCGTGAAACTGACGTATCGCCCTCCCGACCACGGGAGCTTGGGCCAGCGCTCAGCTTAAATGGGCCTATGCCGATGGCCAATACGTGGCAGGCATGAGTGGGGCAGATCTGCCCGATTTCATAGCCTCGAAGGACGTAGAAGTTGAGCCCGTGGGCGTCGTCGGGGATGGGGCTGAGGTCACGTGGGCGCCTCTGATACTGATGAAGGGCAAGGAGAAGGAGGTCAGGATAGAGGACTTGGTCCTCATAGAGAACCTGAACGGCAAAGACGATTACAACGGCCGCTGGGTCCTTGCGGTTTGCAGGCGTGGTTTTGGCCGCTCGCCGGGCCTTAAGAGGGACCGTTATAGCCCTGGGAGGGCCTACGCCAGGATGGGGAAGATCCCATCGGAGGCCCGTGAGTCCTTCGACTTCACGCTCTCCATAGTTGGCGAGGTCGGGCCGGGCGGGATAAGGCAGAACAAGCTCATAATAGCCCCGAGGAGCAAGGTCTACGCCTTCGTGAAAGGCAACCCCATGAGGCTCTTGGGCGGGCAGTTCGACATAGGCTACTACAAGGACCACCCGTCTTGGTCCGTGCCCGTTAGGCCCGAGTTCATACCCTACCACATGGGGATATTCTGTGTCACGGGCTGGGGGAAGAGCTCCTTCGTCAGGTGCAAGGTCATACCGCTGCTGAGGGAGGCCGGTTACGGCGTCATAGTATTCGATTGGAAGGGGGACGATTACGTGCCCTATGCGGACAGGCTGAAGGCCCGGGTCCTCAGGCTCCACGAGATAACGTATCTGGGGCCTGAGTCGGGGGCCACCTACATAATAAAGAAGGCCAGGAACTTCGGCTTCAGCTCTGGCTCGGCACTCCTGAACAACCTCGAGGCCGTGTTGACCGAGGTCCTAGAAGATGCCTCCCAAGCTGGCCTAAAGAGTTCTGAGGAGCTGAGGGCCTACATAGAATCCGAGGTCGAGAACAGGCTCCCGGGTGTGGTGGACAAGAAGTATCTGGGCTTGTGCTTGGCCAGGTTCAGGGCCTACTTCAGGCGCCTCGACCCAAGGATATTCGAACTCCTGATAGAGGCCGGCAAGAAGAAGCCGGAAGAGGTCATAGAGCTGGCCAGGAGGGAGGGCGTGGTCATAATCGACCTGAGCGGCTGGGAGCCGGAGGAGAAGCTGACGGCCTTCCTCACCCTGGCCGAGCACGTGTGGTATAAGATGAACGTCCTCAAGGAGCGGGTTGGCGTGGCCTTCGTCATAGACGAGGCCCCACAATACTGCCCCTACCAGCCGAAGGGCCTCCAGGAGGAAACCACACGCATGATAGAGAGCCTCTGCGCCCTGGGCCGGAGCTACGGCCTGCCCATCGTGGTGATAAGCCAGGGCATGAGGGGCGACATAGGGATAAACGCAGCCGTCAGGAGGAACATAAACACCTGGTTCATAGGGAAGGTCCACCCGCTCGACAGGGAAGAAGCGCAGAACATGCTCCCGGGCGTGGACATAGACTTCCTCCAGAGCCTCGAGGTCGGCCACTTCTACTTCTACGGCAACATGTGCCCGTCGCCCGTCCCGCTCCTGATAAGGTTCAGCATAGAGGGGTGCTGAAGGCCATGGCCACGCCCGAGGAGGTCGAGGAGAGTGAGTGGCAGAAGCTGCCGTCCCAGCTCCAGCACCAGTTCTACGAGCTGGCGGATGGGGAGGCCGATAAGCATGCTGCCCTCTTGAACAGGCTGAGGGAGAAGTTCGAGGCCCTGAGGGGCCAGTTGGAGCCCTACTTCAAGCAGGTCCCGAACGAGGATTGGGAAGGCCTGAGGGTGGCCGTGGTGGACGGGAGCTTCTCGCCCGTGATGGACACGAGGCTCCTGGGCCGCTACGGCGTCTACTGTGCTGGCTACCACATCTACGAGGGTGCCGAGCTCGTGGACGAGGGCTCCTTCACGTCCGGCGTGGTCTTCAGGCCCAACGAGGAATACGGCCGTGTCTCAAGGGCCATAATAGCGCTCCTCACGGCCCTTGAGGAACGCAAGATGGCCTTATCCTGTGCTAAGAGGAGCGATGTCGATTACGTCATGGTGGACGGGAGCTTCTTCGGCTTCGTCAGGGACTGCATAGTGCTGAAGAGGAGCCAAGCTGAGGTAGAAGGCTTTGACTCGCCCTCCGAGCTCGTGAAGGCCCTGACCAACACAACTAAGGAGCTGCTGGAAACCGGCAAGGCCGTGGGGGTCATAAAGAGGGTCAGGTTGAGGGCCATAGACGGCTGGCTCCTCGTCAGGAACGCCCGTGAGGTAGAAACCGCCCGGGATTACAAGTCCTGCCTCAGGAAGGCCTGCGAGGTCATGACGGGCGCCATAGACAAGGCCATACTCTCCATGATAATGCCCCCCTCGACCTGGTTCTCCTACTCGGACCTCCTGGAAGGCGAGCCAGCATGGGCTTACCGGTATTACTCGCACCTCGCCATGTGGTATCCCATGCGTGTGAGGGAGAACCAGAGGCCCCTGAAGGTATCGGCCGTCTTGGAGGAAGCCAAAAGGGGCCGCAAGAGGGGCCTCATAGAAGCCTTCGGCGAAGAGGTCTTCGAGCTGATATCCAAGGGCCTCGAGAGGCACTACATCAAGGCCAACGAGGAGGCACCGGCCTGCTGCATAGAGGCCCCAAGGGGCATGGACCTCGGCCCCGTCTTGGCCTACTGCACGGCCTTCTCAAACGAGGACACGGGCCACCCGTTCCCGCTCGACCTAATAGACGATGACGTGACGCTCCCGAGGTTGTTCACCCGTGAGTTCGTGGAAGAAGTCGAGGCCAGGTTGCTCGAGAGAGGAGGGCTCGACCTAGAGGCCGTGAGGAAGATGTTCACATACCTCAACCCGCAGAAGAAATGGAGGGCCTGAGGCTCAGGGCCCCGGCAAAAAGAGCTCAGCCCTTGACGACGGCCAGCGGCACCATGCGTGCCACACGGGTGGCTATGCCGACCTTGTGCGAGACGAGGGCCACCTGGTCCACGTCCTTGTAGGCCGGGTCGTTCTCCTCCGCCAGGACACGAAGCGATGCGCAGCGGACGGCTATGCCCCTGCGTTCCAAGTGCCTCATGACATCCTGGCCCCTGAAGCGCCTGACGGCGGCCGCACGGCTCATCATGCGGCCAGCTCCGTGGGCCGTGCTGCCGAACGTCAACTCCATGGCCTTCTTCGTCCCCACGAGGACCCAGGAGCTGGTGCCCATGCTGCCGGGTATGAGGACGCACTGCCCTACGGCCCTGTGGTCCTTGGGTATCTCGGGGTGCCCGGGCGGGAAGGCACGGGTGGCACCCTTGCGGTGCACGAAGACCTCGACACGCTCGCCATCGACCGTGTGCTCCTCTACCTTGGCTATGTTGTGGGCCACGTCGTAGCAGAGCTTCATCTCCAGGTCCTCGGCGGACTGCCTGAACACCTGCTCGAAGGATTGCCTTACCCAGTGCATTATGGCGTGGCGGTTGCAGAAGGCGTAGTTGACGGCACAGGCCATGGCGGCGAAGTAGTCCTCGGCTTCCTTGCTCGTCCCGGGCGCACAGGCCAACTCACGGTCCGGCAGCTTTATGCCATACTTCCGGACCGCCCTCTCCATGACACGCAGGTAATCGCTACATATCTGGTGGCCGAAGCCCCTGGAGCCGCAGTGTATCATGACCGTTACCTGCCCCTCGTGGGTTATGCCGAACACCTTGGCGACCCTCGGGTCGTATATCTTATCGACCTTCTGGACCTCTAGGAAATGGTTCCCGCTCCCGAGGGTGCCTATCTGGGCCAGGCCCCTGTTCTTGGCCGTTGGGCTGACCTTGCTCGGGTCAGCCCCCTCCATGCAGCCCTTCTCCTCGCAGTGCTCTATGTCCTCTGGCCAGCCGAACCCACGGTCAACCAGCCACTGGACGCCCTCGGTCACCATGTTGTCCAGGTCCCTGGGGCTCACCCTGAAGTCCTTGCGCCTGCTGCCGAGGCCACAGGGAACGTTCCTGAACAGCGTGTCCACGAGCTGCCTCAGGACGGGCCTTACGTCTTCCTCGCTGAGGTTGGTCGTTATGAGCCTGACGCCGCAGTTTATATCGTATCCAACGCCCCCCGGGCTTATGACACCTTCATAACGGTCCGTGGCGGCCACGCCGCCTATCGGGAAGCCATAGCCCTCGTGGCCGTCGGGTAGGACTATGGCGTGCTTGTAGATGCCCGGCAGGCAGGCCACGTTGGCGGCCTGCCAGAGCGTCCTGTCCTGCTTCATCTTGGCCAACAGGGCCTC
>CAZVRS010000033.1:0-8751 GCA_964630115.1 uncultured Candidatus Bathyarchaeia archaeon
CCCTTGAAGGGCTTCCTCATGGCCCTCCCATCTACTATGGCCGCCCAGGGCCTTAGGCCGTGCCTTATGGCGTTGTAGGTCACCACGTCCCCGACGGTTATGAGCTTCCGGCCCCCCAGGGCCCTGGAGACCTCTCTGAAGACCTCATCTGGCCTTCCCCTTATGAGCTTCCCGAGGGGCTTCTTCAGCTCGGCCCTGAGCTCGGGCGTGAGGACGAGCGTGGGGGGCAAATCACCTTACCCTCAGGGCATAGGCACCCGGCTTCTTTATACCCATCATCTTCGCTATCTCGGAGCCCTCGGGGTCCAGTATTATGACCATGCCCGTGAAATCCTTGCTGAGCCTATCGCTCCCGCAGTTCGGGCACCTGCTCTTCGTGGTGATCATCTTGCAATCACGGCAGGCCCTCTCGACCAATCAGGACCCCTCCCCCTCGCTTTTTGCGGCCATCTCCTCTATCCACTCCAGCTTGCCTAGGTAGTCATGCCTGGCCGTGACGGCCACCTTGGGCAAGGCCGACTCACGCTTGAAGGATGCAGCAGTTATCCTGACCCTCACGACATCTCCCTCGCTGAGCTTCTTCTTCGTCTGCTTCCCTATGAAGGCACCACCCCGCCTGTCAAAGACCACGTAATCGTCCATTATCTGTGATTTGTGGAGCAGGGCGTCTATCGGCCCTATCCTCACGAAGGCCCCGAAGTCCATGGTGCTCACTACATCGCCCTCCACTATCTCGTTCGGCTCCGGCTTGAAGACCAACAGGGTGAACTCCACCCTGTTGTAGCTGGCCCCATCGCCCGGGACCAGCTTGCCCACAGGATCGACCTTGGCGTCTAGGACCGCTATGACGCAGCCCAGCTCCTCGTCGTGCAGGTCGACATACATGCGCCTTAGCTCCTCCAGGGCCACGTCATCTATCGGTTCCCCGAACTTATCCGGAGGTATCCTTATCACATCTTCGACCTTCACTAATTTGAACGTGGGCTATCCCCCGCCTAACCCCAGCCGGTAGCCTCTCCTATTTAAGCCAATCGCTCAGATGACGCCGTCCAGCTCCAGCTTGCCCAGGCCTCTCAGGTATATGACCGGGACCCCCTCGGCCCTGAGGCGTTTCCTCAATCGGGCATCATTTGTAGCGACCGGGCACTTCCACTCGACGGCGAGCCTCACGATCAGGTCGTCAACGCCCTCGCCCGGCGCCCTCCGGACCTCCACGACCTCGCACTTCTTGGCCAGCTCTAAGGCCAGCTTCTCGGGCCCCTTTGACCGCCTGGCCACCCTCTTCACTTCCTCGTAGACGGGCGAAGGTAAGACGAACCTCACACGCCTGCACAAGAGGTCCGGTATGGCCTCGAATATGTCTATGCCGAACTGGACGGGGAGGAAGAGGAAGTTGGAATCCAATATGACGGTCAGGGGGCCACGCCTCGCCCGCAGGCCCATTTCACCGCTCTCCTCGTCCCCGCATGCCCTCCTCAAGAATGGACAGGAACTCCCTGAGGCCTCTAAGGGCTTCCTCCACGTGCCTCCTCGTGGCCCAGCCCCCGTAGAAGTTCACGTGCATGGAGTTGGCCATCTGCCACAGCCTCATCAGCTCGGGCCTATTCAGCCGTGCGGATAGCTCATCTACGTAAGCCCACAGCTCCCCGTGGCTGGCCAACCTGGCCCCGTCCAACATCTGAGCTACTGCTTTCACGGCCAGGGCAGCAGAACCCCATATCTTCTCCGACGCCTGCCTCAAATCGCCCTTAGATAGCTCTTCCTCCGCCTCCCTCATGAGCTCCTGAGATGCCTCCCAATAGGCATTAGATGCCTCTCCACGGTCCATGTCATTAACCACCATGCTTAATATCAGGTCCTCTACGTTAATAGCTCCCTCCTTTTCGGCCAACTTCACGAGTTTCTCGTAAGCCCCTTCGGGCACGGAGATGGTGGGCATGCCGTCCCGGTGGGGGAGCCACGGTTATTAACCGTTGTGCGTTCGCCCACGCCTCGGCCTGGGCATGAGGAAGGGCACCCGAGAGCAGGCCTAGGACCCTGAAGCCCTTGGTCCTCCCCACCCGGGCCCACTTCACCATGCGCTCGACCAGGGGGGCATGATGCCGCCAGCCTATCCTCACACGTCGCTTTTCAGTTAATACTGCATCACCGGGTAATCCTTAATAGCCCTAAGGCTGCCGACATTTTAGGGATGATGAAATGAGTGAAAGGCGTTGGCCAGTGATAATCCAGGAAATAGAGAACTGCATAAAGACGTATTCCACGCCTCAAGCTAGGATTAGCTGTTTGATGAGGTTATTGGAGAAGTATGGCGAGGACGGCATGATATTATATGCATTAGGTGAGGAATACGAGTTAATAGGCGATTTCGAAAGCGCCGAGAGGTATTACGGTAGAGCGGAAAAGGCTTTTCCCAAGAGGTGTTACAAGCACATGGCCCGCAAGGGCGTGGAAAGGGTTAGAAGACTCAGAGGTTTCATTAAACAGCAGAGGAGGATCATAGCGACTAGAATAGAAAGCGATATCTTATATGTGGTAGCATGCTCGAAGAGAAAGATATGGGATGTATATCCGTCTGCTCCGCCCTATGTCCCCGCACGCTTAGCCTACCGTGGTGATGCATTCATCAAGTTCTTGAGGTTCATAGAACCTTTAGAGAACAAAGGGGCTAGGTGGCTCATCTTAAGCGCTAAATATGGCTTCATCGAGCCATGGCATCCCATATCCAATTACGATGTGTCGTTTGACGATGAGAAGACCGGCCCCATCTCGGATGATACGCTCAGGAATCAAGCGCTCTATCAAAGGCGGTGGATTGACATGAAGCCCTTAAGGGATTTCAGAACGGTATTCGTCTCAGGGCCAGATATTTATGTGAAGAAGACAGCAGCGGCCTATGAAGGTATAGCTAAGGTCAAGCGTTTAGAATTCCATTAAATTTCATTCCCACTCTATCGTGGCCGGGGGCTTGTGCGTTATGTCGTAGACGACCCTGACGACCTCCGGGACCTCGTTCGTTATGCGGGTGGCCAGCCGCTCTAGGAGGTCCCAGGGCAGCTTGGCGAAGCTGGCCGTCATGGCCTCCACGCTCTCCACGGCCCTTATGGCCACAACGTAGCCGTAGGCCCTCCTATCGCCCTTGACGCCCGTGCTCTTCGTGTCGAGTAGGACGGGGAAATACTGCCACAAGCGGTCGGAGAGGCCGGAGCGCTCTATCTCCTCCCTGACTATGGCATCAACACGCCTTATCAGCTTTACCTTCTCGGGCGTCACCTCGCCTATTATCCTGACCGCCAGGCCCGGGCCGGGGAAGGGCTGCCTCCTTATGACCTCCTCGGGCAGGCCCAGCCTCCTCGCCAGCCGGCGGACCTCGTCCTTATACAGGTCCCTGAGGGGCTCGATTATGGCTTTGAACTCCATCTTGGAGGGCAGGCCAGCCACGTTGTGGTGCGTCTTTATCTTGTCCGAGAAGCGCCTGAAGCCCGATTCTATCCGGTCCGGGTAGATCGTGCCCTGGACTAGGTATTCGGCCCCGACCTGCCGGGCCACACGCTCGAAGACCCTTATGAAGATCTCCCCTATGACACGCCTCTTCTCCTCCGGGTCCCTCACGCCCCTCAGGGCCCTGAAGAACTCCTCCCTGGCATCTACTATGTGGAGGTTGGGCAGTAGGGCCGAGAAGACACGCCTGACGTATTCTACCTCGTTCTCACGCATGAGGCCCGTATCGACGAAGACGGCGTGCAGCCTGTTTCCTATGGCCTTGGCGGCCAAGACGGCGGCCGTGCTGGAATCTATGCCGCCGCTCAGGGCTATAACGGCCCTGCCGTTGCCGACGGCCTCCCTTATTTCCTCTATGGCCTTGGGTATGATGTCCTCGACACGCCAGTTCGGCCTGCAGCCGCACACCTTGAAGGCGAAGTTGGCCAGCATCTTGAGCCCGTTGGCCGTGTGGGCGACCTCAGGGTGCCACTGCAGTCCGTATATGCGGCCCCTCGGGTCCCTGAAGGCAGCTATCGGGCAGTTGTCCGTCTCGGCCAGGACCTCGAAGCCCTCCGGCAGCCTAACGACCTGGTCGGAATGGCTCATCCAGACACGCTCGACGGGCCCCAGGCCCTCCAGGACGCCGACGGGCTTCAGGATGCGGGCCTCCGCCACGCCATACTCGGCCACTTGGCCACGCCTGACCTCGCCGCCCAGAATGTGGGCCAAGAGTTGGTGACCGTAGCATATGCCTAAGACGGGCAGGCCGAGTTCCAGGACGCCCGGCTGGAGGCTTGGGGCCCCTGGCTCGTATATGCTTGCTGGCCCGCCCGACAGTATGAGGCCCTTGAGCACCATCCGGTCCCCGAGGGCCCTCAGCTCCTCGGGCCCGGCGTCCCCGGGCAGTATCTCGGAGTAGACCCTGAGGTCCCTGATGCGTCTCGCTATCAGGTGGCAGTATTGGCCCCCGAAGTCCAGGACCGCTATGCCATCGGGCCTCATGGCCCGTCAACTTCCGCCGGGGGCCCTAATAAGGGGCTTTGAGCCAGCCATGTGGGTGCGGTAGTTGAGGGAGGAAGTGCTCTGGTGGATGGAATCTGCTCAGCTGAACCTCAGGAGGGCCGAGGATGCCATGAGGGCTTCGGATTACGCAGAAGCCGTCTTCTGGTGCCACCAGGCCGTAGAGTTCGCCCTCAAGGCCTTCGTGCTCTGGAGGGGCGGCATGCCCATTAAGACCCATAACTTGGTCAGGCTCGCTGAGCAAGCTGGCCTAGGAGACGCCTTCCCCATCTACGAGTTATCCGAGCTCTCCCCGTATTACTCCATATCGAGGTATCCAGATGTATTCGAGGGAGTCCCCAGGGTTGAGAAGGAAACAGCGGACAGGTTTTACCGCCTCGCCTCCCGTGTGCTGGGGGAACTTAAGAGGGAGATGGGCCTTGAGGGAGGTTGAGCGGGTCGACCAATCCGTGTTCACGGTCGTGAGGGAATTCCTGTCCAACTTAGCCGGGGAAGTCAGGCTCAGGGAAGCCTACTTATTCGGCAGCACGGCCAGGGGAGAGCGCCTAGCCGAGAGCGACGTGGATTTGGTCGTCGTGGCGGACGAGTTCGAGGGCATGCCCCTCTCAGAGCGGATAAGGATCGTCTACCGCCTCTGGCCCCTGGGCCAGCTGTCCGCCGATATAATCCCCTTGGGGCCGGGGGAATTCGAGCGCAAAAAAGGGAGGAGCGTGGTGCTCAGGGACGCAGCCCGCTACTGGATAAAGGTGTGGCCTTAGCCGGGCTCGAGTTGGTGGGGCAGCCAAAGGCAGATACGCCCGGGCGCTACGGGATGCCCTGATGGGAAACTCCTTTATCCCGGCCCCGTGTAGCGTGTCCGGGGTGAGGGAGTTGCCCCGCATGTTCGATGAGAAGTTCCTGGCCGAGCTCGAGCGTGAAGTAGAGAGGTGGGAGAAGGAGACGGTCCCCAAGTGGCTCTCACGCCTCCCGGAGCGTAAGAAGGAATTCGTCACCACGTCCGGCATAACGATAAAGCGCATCTACACGCCCCTGGACGTAGCGGACAAGGACTACATGCGTGATTTGGGCCTACCGGGCGAATACCCGTTCACCCGTGGGATACACGCCACCATGTATAGGGCCCGGATATGGACCATGAGGCAGTTCTCGGGCTTCGGGACGGCAGAGGACACGAACAAGCGCTTCAAGTATCTCATAAAAGAGGGCGAGACGGGCCTCAGCATAGCCTTCGATTACCCGACCATAATGGGATACGATTCCGACCACCCGATGGCACACGGCGAGGTAGGCGTCTGTGGCGTGGCCATAGACACCCTGAAGGACTTCGAGATACTCTTCGATGGCATACCCATGGACAAGGTGACGACCTCCATGACCATAAACGGCCCGACCATACCCATACTGTCCATGTATATAGCCACGGCCGAGAAGCAGGGCGTCCCACAGGAGCGCCTGGGCGGGACGGTCCAGAATGACATGCTCAAGGAGTTCATAGGCCAGAAGCTCATAATATGGCCGCCCGAGCCGTCCGTGAAGCTCGTGGTGGACGTGATCGAATACTGCACGAAGCACATGCCCAGGTGGAACCCGATAAGCATAAGCGGCTACCACATACGTGAGGCAGGCGCAAACGCCGTCCAAGAGCTCGCCTTCACCCTGGCGGACGCCATAGCTTACGTGGAGGAATGCCTTGAACGTGGCATGAAGGTAGATGAGTTCGCACCAAGGCTTTCCTTCTTCTTCGCCTCCCACAACAACTTCTTCGAGGAGATAGCGAAGTTCAGGGCGGCAAGGCGCATGTGGGCCAAGATAATGAAAGAGCGCTTCGGTGCCAAGAAGCCCAGGTCCATGTGGATGAGGATGCACGTCCAGACATCAGGGGCCACCCTCACGGCCCAGCAGCCCGTCAACAACGTGGTGAGGGTGACCATCCAGTGCCTGGCGGCCGTCCTGGGCGGTGCCCAATCGATACACACGAACTCCTTCGACGAGACGCTCTGCCTGCCGACCGAGGAAGCTGTCCGTGTGGCCCTGAGGACCCAGCAGATAATAGCTTACGAGAGCGGCGTGGCGGACGTGGTCGACCCGCTCGGGGGCTCCTACTTCGTGGAGTGGCTCACGGACGAGATAGAGGAGAGGGCCTGGCGATACATAGAACGCATAGACAGCATGGGCGGCATGGTCAGGGCCATAGAGAAGGGCTACCCGCAGCGTGAGGTCGCCAACTCGGCCTACAAGTACCAGCGTGGCGTGGACACGGGCGAGATACCCATCGTGGGCGTGAACTGCTTCGAGGTCCCGCCCGAGGAAGACTGGGTCCCGATCGACCCGGCCTGGGTGGTCAGGCGTGCCAAGGAATACGAGGAGAGGCAGCTCGAGAGGCTGAGGCGTGTGAAGGCCGAGAGGGACCAGAAGAAGGTCGAGGAACGCTTGGACGCCCTGAGGAGGGCTGCCGAGAAGAACGAGAACGTCTTCCCATACGTGCTCGAGGCCGTGAAGGCCTACGCCACGCTGGGCGAGATATGCGGCGTCCTGAGGGAGGTCTACGGCGAGTGGAAGGAACTCATAATAATATGAGCTTGGGCGAGCTGCTGGAGGCCCTCGAGGCCTGCCGGAAGTGCGATTTCATAGACAAGCCCTTCCTCGTCCACGGGGCCTACGAGTGGTGGCTCCCGGGAGAAGTCAAGCTCCTCTTGATAGCTGAATCCCCTCCTCCGGGCCAAAAACCGGATTTCTTCTACAACCTCGGGGCACCGGATAGGCTGAGGAGGAACCTGAAGGCCATACTGGGCCTCGAGGTCCCGGACACCGAGGTCCCGAGGTGGCTGAGGGAGTCGGGCATCTTCCTCACGAGCGCCGTGAAGTGCAGGCCCATCAGGCCGGGCGGCTGGGCCCGGGACGAGCGCCTCCTAAGGCAGATGGCCCTCAACTGCACGGCCATCTTGGACCTAGAACTCAGGGCCCTGAGGCCCAAGAAGGTGGTGGTCATGGGGAAGGTAGCCGAGCTGGCATCGGGCACTCTGGGCCTGAGGCCTTACAGGACCTTCCCCCACCCGAACTACATAGTGAGGTTCAGGAGGGAGCTCATCCCGGCCGTGAGGAAGGCCGTATTTGACGCTATATCCGACCCCTAGGGCCCCTCCTAGCCAGCTCCTCGACCGGGAGCCCTCTCGCCCTAGCCCACTCGGCCAGCGGGCCCGTTATGACCACGGGCTTCTCGGCCAGGTCGGCCACACGCCTGCAGCCCGTTGCGAACAAGGCTGCCCTGAGCTCTTCCATCAGCGCCCTCAGCTTCTCCTTAACGGCCTCAGGCCCTTTCACGGCCACCTTGAGCACCGGCAGGGCTAGGCCCGTCATGTCGGCCCCGAGGGCCAAGCACTTGGCCACGTCCAAGCCCGTCCTGAGGCCGCCCGAGGCTATCACGGCCAATTTGGTGGAGCTTGCGACCTCCAAGATGCTGGCTGCCGTCGGTATGCCCCAATCCCAGAACGCCCTGCCGAGCTCGGCCTTGAGGGCATCACCGGCCTCTAGGGCCCTGTAGTGCTCGACGGCTGCCCAGCTCGTCCCGCCAGCACCCGCCACGTCAACGGCGTCCACGTCAACCCGCTCGAGCTCCCTGGCCACCTCGGCCGATATGCCAAATCCCACTTCCTTCACGACCACGGGGACATCGAGGCTATCCGTTATCTCGGCCAGCCGCTCCAAGAAGGGCCTCCCGCTCGAGCCCTTGAGGGCCTGGATGACCTCCTGCAGGGGGTTGAGGTGGATGGCCAAGGCATCTGCCTCCACCATGCATATTATCCTCTCGAGGGCCTCTATGGGAAGCCCGTCGGCCACCTCTTGGTAACCTATGTTGGCCATTATGAAGGCCGTTGGAGCTGCTTCCCTCGCCACCCTGAACGTCCTAGCGAGGCTCGGGTCCTCGAGAGCTGCCCTCTGGCTGCCGAGGCCCATGCCGAGGCCTAGTTCTTCCACGGCTTCTGCTATCGCCTTGTTTATCGGAACGGCCTCCTCCGTGCCACCCGTCATGGCGGAGACGATTATGGGGGCCGAGAACTCGTGGCCCAAGAACTCGGTCCTGAGGTCAACATCATCATAATCGGCCTCGGGCAGGGCGGAGTGCAAGAGCCAGACGTGCTCCAACCAGGTCGTTATGTTCTTTGCCTCTACCTCTTCCTCAAGGCATATCCTTATGTGTTCTGCCTTACGCTCCCTCACCTTGCCCGCCAATTACGGCACCTGCCTGAG
>CAZVRS010000034.1:0-8696 GCA_964630115.1 uncultured Candidatus Bathyarchaeia archaeon
GAGGGCCAGGAGGAACAGGGGGCCCTTCATGGTGGGCTCGGCCCCCTTGAGGTCGTGCCCCTCGTGCCTTGGCTCTCCGTGGAAGACCATCCCTATCATCCTGAGCGTGTAGAAGGCCGTTAGGGGCACGGTCAATATGGCCAAAGTGAAGGGGGCCCAGAGCCGGGCCTCAAGGCCGTAGGATATGATGGCTTCCTTCCCCCAGAAGCCGCTCAGGGGCGGCACGCCCATGAGGGCCAGGGCCAGGAGGACCGTTGAGGCCCATGTGGCGGGCATCCTGTCCTTGAGGCCCCCCATCTCCTCCATGTATATGGTGCCCGTGGCGTGGATGGCTATGCCAGCCATCATGAACAAGGCCGACTTTGAGATGGCGTGGGCTATTATGTGGTAGAACACGGCCGCCTCGCAGGCCACCGGCTCGGCCAGCAGGCCCGATATGCCAAGGCCCACCATCAGGTAGCCCAGGTGGCTCATGGTGGAGTATGCGAGGGCCTTCTTCAGCTCTGAGGCCACGCACCCCTGGGCGGCCGCCAGGAAGGCCGTTATGGCCCCGAGGTAGGCGGCTAGGAGGAAGAACAAACCGGCCCCGGGCAGGCCTAAGACGTGATATCCGACGTAGAATATGGGCAGCAAGCGTGCTACCACATAGACCCCGGCCTTGACCATGGTGGCGGCATGTATCAGGGCCGAGACGGGCGTTGGACCAGCCATGGCCTCCGGGAGCCACTCGTGGAACGGGAACTGGGCTGATTTCGACAGCGGGCCCCCTATGAGCAATATGACCGTGAGGGCCAGGATGCCGGGCGTCTTGGACATGGCCGTGAGCCAGCTCCTCGACGTGGCGTAGAGGGCCGTGAGCTGGAAGGTTCCTGAGTAGGCGTAGATGAGGAAGACGCCGGAGAAGAACATGACATCTCCCACGAAGACGGTCATGAGGGCCTTCAGGCCGCAGAAGGAGGGCGGATACATGGGCTCAGGCGGTGGCCCGCCCACCCAGCGCTCCGGCTCGTCCGTGTAGTAGTGGCTTATCAGGGCGTAGCTGCAGAAGCCCACGAGCTTCCAGCCCACGAGGAGGGTTATCAGGTCGCCAGCTAGGACGAGCAAGAGCATGGAGGCCATGAAAAGGCACATCAAGGACCAGTAGCGGCCTAAGCCGGGCTCTTCTCTCATGTAGCCCACAGAATAGACCATTATGGTGGTGCAGACGAAGGCCACGAGGGAGGCCATTAGGATGCTGATGGGGTCCAACAGGAGGCAGAACGGGCTGCCGGGCCACCAGGGCCAGGGGGCCATCAGCTCGATGAAGGGCCTGGCTGGCCCGAGGGCCGCAAGCAGCCTAATCATCAGGACGGCCGAGGCCAAGCTGACCAGTGATGAGGTCACGCCCACGGCCTGGGGCAAGCTCCTGTGGGCTTTCTCAAGCGGGCTGGCCAAGATGGCCCCGAGGGCCGGGGCCAAGATGCAAACCCAGGGCGACCAAGCCATCAGGTTCTCCGGCATGCCCATTTACTTCACCCCCGACAGGTCCACGGCCCCGAGGTAGGCCAGCCTTAAGGCCGGGCCGGGCCAGAAGCCCAATATGACTATCAGGATGGCCATGAGGAACATGGCGGTCAAGCTCAGGCGCCCTTCCCCAATCGGCTTGGGCATGGCCTTAGCTGGCGGGCCCAGCATGGACCACACGGCCCTTATGTAGGCCGCAGCCATCAGGATGGCGTTCAAGAGGGCCAGAACGCCGAGCCACCAGGAGGTCGTCAAGAAGAGGGCGGATATCAACACGAGCTTGGCGACGAAGCCGCAGGTCCCAGGCAGGCCAGCCAGGGACAAGAGGGACAGAAAGAACAGGGCCGTGGTGAAGGGCATACCAGCCCTCACGTCCCTCAGGGCCTCCAGGTCCCTCGAGCCCGCCCTCGTGGCCATGTGGCCAGCACATAGGAAGGCCAGGCCCTTTGATAACGCATGGCTGAGCACGAAGAAGAGGGCAGCTGATAAGGTCCTCACGCCGCAGGAGGCTAGAGCGGCCATCAGGTAGCCCACGTTGGCCACGCTGGAGTAGGCCAAGAGCCTCTTAACGTCCCTCTGGACGAGGGCCGATAGGCTGCCCACCAACATGTTGGCCACGCAGAGCGAGGCCAGGATGGCTTGCCATAAGAAGGCCGATTGGTAGAAGAGGACCAGTAAGACCTTGGCTAAGGCGTAGAAGCCGATTTCTATAACTATGCCGGACAGCATGGTGCTTATCGGGGTCGGGGCAGCCGAGTGGGCATCCGGCAGCCATGTGTGGAGGGGGAAGAAGGCTGCTTCCACGCCCATGCCCACCAGGAAGAAGAGGAGGGCCACGTAGAGCCACCTACAGCTTGCCCCCTCGAGCCTCTGGGCCAGCAGGGGCATGTTCAAGGTCCCGGCCAGGCCGTAGGCCAGGGAGGCCCCGAACAACATGAGGATGGCCCCGGCCGATGCCATTATGAAGTATTTCCAGGCGGCCTCAAGGGCCTCCTCCCTGAACTCCCCCATGGCCACGAGGGCGTAGGCGGCCAGGCACATGATCTCCCAGAAGACGTATAGGGTCAGCAGGTCGCCCGAGAAGGAGACGCCCACCATCCCAGCCATCAGGGCCGTGAAGGCCACGCAGTAGCCTGGCGATGTAGGTCCTTCCCCCAGGGCGTAAATAGAGGCCAAAGCAGATAGCAGGAGGGCCGTCAAAGCCATGAAGAAGCCAGCCCTATCCAAGAAGAGGCAGGTTCCAATACCCAATTCACCGTAGGGGATCGTCTTCGGCCACGTCCCGCTTGAGGCCCCATAAGAATAGGCCATTAAGGCTAAGCAGGCCAGGGAGCAGGCCAGCGTGAAGGCGTGGGAGAGCCTCCAGAGGCCCTTCCTATGGCTGGCCAGGTCCAAGAAGGGCGATGCGATCAGGGAGGCCACGAGCAGGTAGAGCACGTGAGGCAAGCCCACGTGATCACCCCCTCAGGCGCCTGAGCTCCCAGGCATCCACGGTCCCCAGCCGCTTGTAGATGGCTAGGGCCAGGGCCAAGCCGAAGGCGGCCACGCAGCCTCCTATGGCCAGGACTATTATGATCAAGACGCCCACCATGGGGTCTGAGCTGCCCGGGAGGGCCATGGCCGAGAAGGAGGCGAAGGACAGGCAGGCAGCGTTCACGAGGATCTCGAGGGCTATTATGAGCCTTATCAAGTTCCTCTTCGTCGAGAGGCCGTAGATGCCTATCGTGAGTAAGGCCAGGGAGCAGGCGAACAAGAGCTCGGGCCCCGTCATGCTCCCCTCCTCCACAGCCTAACGGCCGATACGCAGGCAGCCGCCGCCAAGACGACCAGGCTGGCCTGGGCCACGAGGTCGGGGAACCTATCCCCCCACATCAGGTATATCAGTTCCTCGTTCGTCTCAGGCGGGGCCGTCAGGAGGGCGGGCCTCCCGTGCTCGAAGGCCGGGAAGCCCCTCAGGGCCAAGATGGCCAGGATGGAGGCTAGGAACAAGACGATGGGCAGGGCTTGTGCTAGCAGGACGGGCGTCTTCCTCAAGACCCCTCACCTCCCACGAACATCGTGGCCGTGACGAGCAGTATCACGACCGCACCGCCGTAGACCAATAGGTGGAATAGGGCCACGTAGGGCGCCAAGAACAACCAGTATATTATGCCTATGCAGGCGAGCATCACGGCCAGGCTTATTATGGCATTCAAGAGCTTCTTGGCCTCCACGGCCAACAGGGCCGATATAGCCGATAGCACGGCGAGCACTATCACGATCGCTTCCGTCGTTCTCACCGCACAGGGCCTGGGACCCTGGCCTCTTAAAGCTTATACTTACCTCGGAGGCTGGAACTGAGGGCGAGCGATTTGGAGAGCGGGCTCTGCTCCTTGGGCGTGGCATTTGGCCTCTCGCTCCTCATCACGGTCCTCATATACCTGGCGGGCAGGCTGCTGGCGCCCAAGGGCGTGATGACGGATGCCAGGCTCTCGCCCTACGCATGCGGCGAGGCCATGCCGCCCGTCAGGCCCAGGATGGACATGTCCAGGTTCTTCACTTACGTCCTGCTCTTCCTGGCCTTCGACATCACGGTCCCAATAGTCGCCTTAGCCATATTGGGGCACTACCTCCAGGCCATCTTCTACCTGGCCATAATTCTGGTGGCCATCCTGACGCCAGCCTTCTACCTGCGGGAGCTAGGGGGGTGATGCCGGACGGGCCTCGTCAGGTGGGCGAGGGCCTCATCGCCCTGGATACTGCACTTCAACACGGGTGCCTGCAACGCATGTGATATAGAAGTGGTGGCTGCCCTCACGCCCAGGTTCGATTTAGAGCGCTTCGGAGCCCTGAAGGTCGGGAGCCCGAGGCACGCCGACGTGCTGATCGTGACGGGGCCCGTCACCCGTGAATCGAGGCCCAGGCTGATACGCATATACGAGCAGATGCCGGAGCCCAAGCTGGTCGTGGCCGTTGGGGCCTGCGCCATAAGCGGTGGCGTCTTCGCAGGCTGCTACAACGTCTGCGGTGGTGCCTGCAACGTCCTGCCCAAGGTCGATGTGGTGGTGCCGGGCTGCCCTCCGAAGCCCGAGGCCATAATTGACGGCCTCAACAAGGCCGTAGAAATGCTCAGGAAGGCCGGGAGGTGAGGCCCTTGGACCCGGTGAGCCTGCTGGCCTACTTCGTATTCCCGGGCTACGCCTTCCTCATCCTCATGGCCTTCTTCCTGGAGTGGCTGGACAGGAAGACCTTGGCCAAGATACAGGACCGCTATGGCCCGTTGGTCGTGGGCCCCTCCGGCCTCCTCCAGCCCCTGGCCGATTTCATAAAGCTCCTCTCCAAGGAGGACATACTGCCCACGGGGGCCAACAGGGGCGTCCTGACGGTGGCCCCTATACTGATGGCCGCACTCCCCCTCACGGCCCTCTTCTTCATACCCATGGACGGCCGCAGGGCCCTGGTCTGCTTTGAGGGGGACCTGATAGCCATATTGTTCATCTTGATCGTGATGGCCCTGTTGGTCTTCCTCATGGGCTGGACATCGGCCAACACCTTTGCGGCCGAGGGGGCCATGAGGTCGGCCCTCCAGATGCTCAGCTACGAGATACCGCTCGCCCTCACGGCCATCTGCCCAGCCCTCATGGCCGGGAGCCTCTGCATAAGCAACATATACGCCAGCCAGGCCAGGGCTGGCCTACCCTTCATAGCCTTCGTGCCGCCCTTCGGCTTCCTGTCCTTCGTGGTGTTCCTCATATGCTCCCTGGCGGAGCTCGAGAGGGTGCCCTTTGACGCCCCGGAGGCCGAGACGGAGATAGTGGCCGGCTGGATGACGGAGCTGACGGGCCGGAGGCTGGCTCTGATAAGGCTGGGCCGGAACCTCAGCTTCCTCCTCATGGCCAGCCTGATGGCCAGCCTATACCTGGGCGACCCGCTGACGTTCCGGGTGGCCTGGCTGGCCCCGCTGGCTTTCGTCCTGAAGGTCCTTGCCTGTGCGGTCCTCATGTCCTTCGTGAGGGGCATAGTGGCCAGGCTCAGGATAGACCAGACGCTCAGGGTCTTCTGGACCTACATGATACCCCTGGCGGTCGGGGTCCTACTGGCCACCAAGCTCATCCTGACCCTTCTTGGCTGAGGGCAGGAGGAGGGGCCTGAAGTCGAGCACGAGGTCCCCTGGGTCGTAAGCGGGCATGCTGTATATTCGTGTGGGCTTTATAGCGCCCTTCGGGCAGCTCTCGGCGCACTGGAAGCAAAAAATACACCTCCCGAGGTCTATGACGGGCACTCCCAGGCCCTTCCTGCCCGGGACCTTCACCATCTTTATGGCGCCAGCCGGGCAATCCCTGGCGCAGAGGCCGCAGCCGACGCACTTGTCCAACTCGACCATGTGCCTCCCCCTGAAGCCCTCGGGGATCTTTGGCTTCTCCTCCGGATACCTCTCGGTAACCGGCTTCCTCAGGGCGGACCTGAGGAGCGTCCTGAGGGCATCTGCTATCAGGGCCGGGAATATCCTCATCGCCTCAACCTCCTCCCTATCTCATCTATGTAGCAGGACCAAGCCTCGCCCGTGTTGACGTCCACGAAGAGGGCCCTGTCCGTGCAGGAGAAGCAGGGATCTATGCTGGCCAACGTGACGGGTATGTCGGCCACGTAGACGCCCTCAAGCATCTTGCGTAACGGGGCCAGGTTCGTGAAGGTGGGCGTCCTTATCTTCACCCTGGCTGGCTTGTCCGTCCCGTTGGACCGTATGTAGTAGAGGAGCTCGCCCCTCGGTGCCTCGACCGTGCAGACCGCTTCCCCGGGCTTCACACGCCTCGACGCCTTTACTTTGACGGGCCCGCCCGGGAGCTCGGAGAGGGCCTCTTCTATCACGTCCACGCTTATCAGGCATTCCTCCAGCCTGGCCATGTAGCGGCCCCAGTTGTCGCATTCCTTCCTCACGGCCGTCCTGAAGCTCGATATGTCCTCGTAGGCCGCATAGGGGTCGTCCTTCCTCACATCGAAATCCACGCCTGAGGCCCTGAGGGTCGGGCCAGCGGCACACAAGCCTATTGCGTCCGAGCGGGACAAGTAGCCTATCTTCCTCGTCCGGGCCAGTATGGTCGGGTCCGTCTCGAAGACCTCCCTGTAGTGCTCCAGCCTCTTCCTCAGCTCCAGGAGGCGTTCCCTCATCCTCCTGGCGAGCTCCGGCCCTACGTCCCTGCTGACGCCCCCTATCCTGTTGAAGGAGCTTATGACCCTGTTCCCAGACAGCATCTCCATGAGGTCCATGACGACCTCCCTATCACGCCAGATATACATGAACAAGGTCGTGAAGCCCATCTCCTCAGCTGCCACGCCCAAGAGGAGCATGTGGCTGTGGAGCCTGTTCAGCTCGGCGGCCACTACCCTCAAGAACTGGGCCCTCTCTGGCACCTCAAGGCCCAGGAGTTCCTCGACCGTGAGGCAGTAGCATAGGCTGTGGGCCACGTTGCATATGCCGCAGACACGCTCGCATAGGTAGAGGTCCTGGATGTAGGTCCTGTGCTCGGCTGCCTCTTCTATGCCCCTGTGGGCATAGCCTATCCTTATGTCCACGCCGACCACCACCTCGCCATCGACCTTGAAGACGAACCTCTCGGGCTCGTGGAGTGCCGGGTGCTGGGGGCCTATGACGAGCGTAACTACGGGCCCTTTCTCCTCCGTCACGACGGGCCTCAGTATGGGCGTTGTTTCCTCGGCCCTCAGCGTCCTGGCCTCTACTTCCTTCCTGAGCGGGTGGAAGCCCTCCGGAGCGTCGTCGGGCAGCAGGAGCCTCCTCAGGTCCGGGTGGCCCTTGAAGACCACTCCGAGCATGTCGAAGGCTTCTCGCTCGTGAAAGTCGGCCCCCGGTATCAGGCCCGTAATGCTCTCGACCACGGGCCCGCCCGGGCCCTTGGGGACGGGCATCCTGAGCGTGAGGATAGAGCCCCCGAGCCTGAGGTGGTAGTAAAGGGCCATTTCGTCCCCTAGGTCCGTGCCCGTCAGGGCCGACAGCCTCAGCTCGGGGAACCCGGCCTTCAGGGCCCTGATGGCCTCGACGTGGGCCCCCGTGGCCACATCGGCCCAGGCCCTTCTCTCCCCCGCCACCGACCAAGATGAGAGCTTTTCCCCCAGGGCCTCGGCCAATATGCCCTTAGCCTTCTCGAGTTCGGGGGCGGACGCCTCGCTCACCCCAGGCCCCCGTGGCCCCGCATGGTAAAAGCCTTCAGATTAAGAGAGGCCATCACCTGCGCCTCGACCTCTTGTTCCTGGCCTTCCTCCTGGCCTTCTTCACCGGGATAAGCCCGGGGCCCGGGGGCTGGCTCGGGTAGGGCTCATCCTTCAGGAAGAACTCAGGTATGACGTATTCCTTTATGATTGTGGTGCTCCCCCTCCTGACCGTTATCTCGAGCCTCATGGACCCCCCGAAGGCGCCCTCGAACTCGAATTTCAGGTCCTCGAAGGGCTCGAATTCCACGTTCGCCCAGCTGGCCTTCGAGAGGACCCTCATGAAGGTGAGTAGGTCCTCGGGGGGAACGCCTATCAGAGTTGAGAGCTCCGATAGGCGGTTCACCACTTCATCTACCTCGCTCTTAGTCGGTTTCATCGGGGCTCAAAGAGCGGGCGTGCGGGGGTATAAAAATTTGCCCTGCGATGTAAAAAACATCAGCAGGTCAGGTGGAAGGCGGCCACCACCCTACGGCCCTTTTCCACTAGCTCGTTGTAGGTCTTCCAAGCCTTCCTCGTGCTCTGGACCACTACCTCTACGCCAGCCTCGGCCAGCCTCTTCTTGACCTCGTCCGGGACCCTCATGAGGCCAGCGTATCCCGTCCCTATGACCAAGACCTCTGGCTTGGCCTCTAGGGCCTTATCCAGGTCCTCGAAGTGGAGCTTGTGCCCTTCCTTCCTCCACCAGTTGTCCAAGACGCCATCCGGCCTAATTATGACGTCGCTCGTATATCTCCGGCCATCTATCACTATCTCCCCGAACGAGTAAGATTCCACCCTCGGGGCCATCCCCGCCGCCCCCCACACGCCGGTGGGCCGGGTGCTTAAAAATCGGTGAGCCTGGCCTGGCCCAGGCCCGTCAGGAACCAGGTGTAAGGTCGCTTGCCCTTCCTAGCCACTACGCCCTCACGTTCTAGGGAGGCCAGGTGGAGCCTGACGGACGAGTAGCTCAGGCCCGTCCGGTCGGCTATCTGGGCCATGGTGAGGCC
>CAZVRS010000035.1:0-8312 GCA_964630115.1 uncultured Candidatus Bathyarchaeia archaeon
GAAGTAGGAAAGGAGTTCCCCGTAGCCGACCCCCTTAGCCTCGCCCTTCCACTCCAGGCGGACCTCTTCCTCGGCCTTGCCCCTGATCTTGCCCACCAAGCTCCTCATGGCCGTGGTCAGCAGGCCGCCCAGCAGCATCATGCCCAGGGCTGGCGATATGAGGAACTCCATGACGGCTTCCCTGTAGAGCTCCATGGGCTCGCCCGCCGGGGCCAGGAGGCCCCTGGAGACGAGCAGTGGGACCACGAGTGCGTAGGTGGCCAAGCTCGAGGCCAGCATGCTGAAGGAGACGGCTGGCCCTATCATGAGGCCGCAGGCCACGAAGGTCACGCTCAGGTAAACGCCCAGTATGAAGCCCTCGGGCAGGTAGGGCGACAGGTCTATGAGGACGGCCGGCAGGCCGAGGGACTCGAGGGCGTATTGCAGGACCGTTATGGCCAGGCCTATGGCCATGAAGTAGGCTATGGTCCTCAGCCTGCGCCCTCCTTCCTCGAAGCAGGCATCTATTATGGTGGCCGGCGCCCTGTAGAACGGGAACACCATGCGCTCCGACCGGTCGATTAGCGGTTGGACGGCGTAGGCCACTATTATGCCCGTGGCGGTGGAGAGGGCCGATATGGCGAACAGCACGGCCAGCGGGACGGCCCAGGCCGAGAGAGGCACGTCGGAGCCCTGGCCGAGGCCGGGCGGTGCCAGCCACCAGGGCAGGTCAAGGCCCCCGAGGTTCTCAGAAGCGTAGATTATGAAGGCCGTGGTCCAGCCTATCGGCATGGCCATGCCGGCCGCCAATGTGCAGGCGGATATCTCGGACTTGCTCGACCCACGGCCCAGCTTGTGGAACAGGCCGTAGGCCAGTAGGATGGTTATGGTCGTGTAGCTGAAGCCCATGCCGAAGTTCACGTTCAGGTATGTGTTCACGACCGTGTATACCACGGACAGCGTGGCCCCCAGGATTACGGCCCTGGCCGTCAGCGCACGCCCGCCCGGCATGGCCCGGTCCCTGGGGCCGGGGCACTTAAAGGCAGGACTCACGAGCGGTGCCCACCCCTAGAGGGCACCTTTATGACCCTCGCCCGCCCCACCTCTCCCGGCGGGCCGTGATGACCCCAACCTCGCTGAACGGTGATTGAGATCTTGAGTGCCGAGCCCGCCATGGTAAAAGTTTATAAGAAACCGTTTCAGATTAGCCCTGCCCTCTTCTCACCCAGTTAAATAGCTGGTTTGAGATGTGGGGGTGAGGGATATGGGGCGCATTAAGGTAGCCATAGCAGGAGTGGGGAACTGTGCGTCAGCCCTAGTCCAGGGCGTCTACTACTACAGGAACGGCGGCGACCTGCCCGGCCTCATGCACGAGGACTTCGGAGGCTACAAGGTGAGCGACATAGAGTTCGTGGCCGCCTTCGACGTGAACAAGGCCAAGATAGGCCGGGACCTGGGCGAGGCCATATTCATGGAGCCCAACTGCTGCGTGAAGTTCGCCGACGTGCCCAAGTTGGGCGTCGAGGTCCTGCCGGCACCGAAGTTGGACGGCGTGGCACCGCACATGGTCGAGCCCTTCAAGGCCTACGGCGACGACATCAAGCCCGTTGACGTAGCTGAGGTGCTCAAGGAAGTGGATGCCGATATGCTGATAAACTTCGTGCCCGTCGGCAGCTACCAGGCCACCCGCTACTACGCTGAGGCCTGCCTGAAGGCTGGCGTGGCGTTCGTCAACTGCATACCTGAGTTCATAGCATCCGACCCCGAGTGGGCCAAGAAGTTCGAGGATGCCGGCCTGCCCGTGGCCGGCGACGACATAAAGAGCCAGGTAGGCGCCACCATAGTGCACAGGACGCTCGTCAACCTCCTCGTGAGGCGTGGGGCCAAGATACTTGAGACCTACCAGCTGAACATCGGTGGCAACACGGACTTCCTGAACATGACCATGGAGGAGAGGCTGAAGACGAAGCGCATAAGCAAGACGGAGGCCGTCACCAGCCTGGTGCCCTACGAGGTCCCGACCCGCATAGGGCCATCGGATTACGTGCCCTTCCTCGGCGACACCAAGATATGCTACATCCACATCAGGGCCCTTAAGTTCGGCGGGACCGAGCTGACCATAGACCTGAAGCTGAAGGTGGAAGACTCGCCAAACTCGGCTGGCGTCGTGGTCGACGTCATAAGGGCCGTGAAGCTGGCCCTGGACAGGGGCATAGCTGGCCCGCTGATAAGCATCTCAGCCTGGGCCTTCAAGCACCCGCCCGTCCAGGTCCCGGACGACGTGGCACTGCAGTGGGTCGAGGAGTTCATAGAAGGCAAGCGTGAGCGTTGAAGAGACCATCAAAACCCTTTTATTTTGACGTCAAGCTCTTGGCTACCACACGCCAGGGTAAGGAGGATAAGGCCGAGGTAGAGCTCCTGGACGCCCTAGTGAGGCACGACAGGAACGTCGAGGTCCTGAAGACCGATTACCCAGGTGTCCTGCTCGTCAAGACAGCACTAAGGCCCGAGGAAGCCCTGAGGGCCGTGAGGTCCATGGAAATGGCCTACGTAGAGCACGTTTTTCCGATACACGAGGTCGTGGAAGCTGACCTAAAGGCCCTCGAGGAGGCCTGCCTCAAGTTGGCCAGGGAAGTGGGGCTCCGCTCAGGCCTCAAGTTCGCCGTCAGGTGTAGGAGGAGGGGCCGTGCAATAAGGTCGAGCGTTGAGGTCGAGCGGGCCCTGGGCCAGGCCATAAGGGAGGCCACGGGCGCTGAAGTCGACCTCGAGGAGCCAGATGTAGTGTTCAGGATAGAGGTCCTCGGGGATGTAGCTGGCGTGTGCCTGCTGAAGGGCGGTGGACACGCCTGATTTCACTTTCACCTACCCCTCTCTCCCCCGCTCGATCAAGCCGGGCCCAAAGGATATAAAAGGGACCTCGGCACCCTCAAACACGATGGGAAATGTATCCCCCGGCTTCCTTCGCCAGGCCGAGGCTCTTCAAGAACGAGGAAGTCCTCAGCATAGATTACATACCCGATAAGCTGCCCCACAGGGAGGAGCAGCTCGAGGAACTGCTTAACGTATTCCTGCCAGTGCTCGAGAAGCCCGGCAAGATGGCCCGGAGGGTCCTCATAACGGGCGACATAGGGACCGGCAAGACGGTCACGGCCAAGAAGTTCGGCCAGCTCATAACCGTCGAGGGGCACAGGAGGGGCCTCAACTTCTACTACGTCCACGTGAACTGCCGCAAGGAGAGGGGCAGCTTCACCCGTGTGCTCCTCAAGGCCATAAGGCATCTCGACCCCAAGATGCCCGATAGGGGCTTCGCCACGAACGAGCTCTTGTCCAGGCTCATGGCCCTCTTGGACAAGCACGATGCATACATGATAATAACGCTCGACGACATGGAGGTCCTGGTAGACAGGTGCGGTTCTGACCCGTTTTACGACCTGTCTAGGGCCCATGACGATCGTGTTGAAGGGCCGTTCAGGCTTTCCCTGATATGCGTCCTAAGGGACCCGAAGAAGCTGGAGGCCCTCGACCCAGCCACGAGGAGCACGCTCGAGGAATACGTGATACACATGCCGAGGTATACCAAGGACCAGCTGTTCGACATACTGATGGATAGGGTCCGCCTGGCCTTCTACGAGGGGGCCGTGAGGGAGCACGTGATCGAGTTCATAGCCGATATATCGGCCGAGAAAGGGGATGCCCGATACGCCATAGAGCTGCTCTGGAGGGCTGGCAAGCTGGCTGAACTCGAGGGCAGGTCAGAGGTCATGTCGGAGCACGTGAGGAAGGCGGTCGTCCAGGTGTGGCCCGTGGCCAAGGAGGTCATAGATGCCCTGAACTTGCACGCCAAGCTGTTCCTCTTGGGCATAGCTAGGACGTTCAGGTTCACGGATGAAGCCTACATATCCATGGGCGAGGCCGAGGACGCCTACAGGGTGGTGTGCGAGGAATTCGGGCAAGAGCCCAGGAAGCACACCCAGCTCTGGAAATACGTTCAGGAGCTGGCCGAGCTCCAGATAATATCCGCCAGGCCCTCCGGGCCAGGCTACAGGGGCAGGACGACGCTCATAAGCCTGAAGTCCATACCGGCCGAGGAACTCGAGGAAGAACTGTCAAAGGCCATAGCGAGCGATCTGGGCATAGAAGGGGCCTGAAAAATCAGGATGCCTTGAGGAGCGATATTATCTCCTTGGCCTTCCTGGCATCTGCCGTCAGGAACTTGATGGCTTCTTCATCCAAGTCCAGCCACCTGGCCAATCCGGCGGCCATCTTTGGGTTGTTCTGGAATATGACACGGAGGTAGGGGATTACCTTCTCCCTGGCTTCCTTCGTGGAGACGTGGCACCTCCTCTTTATGGCCTCGGCTATCTTCATCTGGAGCTCCCTCTCCGACTTGCCCCTGGACAGGTATCTTATCCTCTCCGGGAAGGAGAACTTAACGAAGCCGGGCTTGGACTTCTCCTTCGCCATGGCCACGCCGGCCGTCATGAAGGTCGTGACGTATCGGCCCAGGCCCCAGTCCTGCGTCCTTATTATCCGGCCCCTGAACATATCGGCCCTCGAGAGGGCGTCCATGGCCCTGGCCACGTCCCTCGGGTCCTTGTAGGCCCTCGGGACGTTCTCGTATATCCACTCGAAGAGCATGTCGAGGTCAACATCGGCTTCCTTAACGGCCGCCAGGGCCCTGGAGCACTTGTCTGCGTGGAATATGTTTCCCAGGACCCTGAATATCTCCTTCTTCCTATCCCTCATGCCGAGCCATGCCACGTCCTCGTATTTTATCTCCTTCTTCCCCTGGGCTACCGCCTGAAGGTCGACCACGGCCGAGCGGACGTCGCCATCTGCCCTCTCGGCCAGGAAGGCAAGGGCCTTCCTGTCGGCCCTTATGCCCTCACGCTCGCATATCCTCTGCAGGTGCTTCATTATGTCCCTCTTGCCCACCCTCTTGAACTCCACCATCATGCACATGTCCCTCAGGGGCCTGAACTTCGGGTCCCACGGGTTGTTCGCTATCAGGACGACGGGGCAGCGGGCCTGCTTTATTATGTCCATTATGGCCTTCAGGCCGCCGGCATCGGCCGTCCCGACTATGCCGTCGAGCTCGTCGAAGAGGAGCATCCTGGGCTTGCCCGTCAGGGAGGCCGCTTGGGCAGCCGAGCCCACCACCCGCTTTATCTGGGCTTCCGTCCTGAAGTCGCTTGCGTTCGTCTCTATGAGCTCGAAGCCCAGGTCGTTCGCCAGGGCCTCAACGGTGACCGTCTTGCCCGTCCCGGGCGGGCCGTAGAGGAAGGCTGCCTTCTTCTCGGGTATCCGGCCTTCCTTCCAGGCCTTGGCCCATTCGACCAATTTCGATTTGGCTTCCTCGTTCCCGACTACCTCCGAGAGCGTCCTGGGCTTATACTTGTCCGTCCAGAGGACGGCGTCCACGCTCCTTCAGCCCCCACGGCCCATTAGCTGCCCGTATTCGGCCAGCCTCGCCAGGAGGGCGCTTAGCTGAACTTCCTCGTTCGCCCCCATGACGAGCCTGAAGTCTATCTCGCCTATGGTCTCGGCTATCCTTATCTTCCACTTCTCGGGTATGTCGAGCTTGAATATCTGGGAGTGTATCTGCCTTATGAGGTCCGTCCCGGCCACGCCGTAACGCCATATGAGGTCCCTGAGTATCTCACGGGCCTTCAGGAACTGCCCATTCATGGCCGCCTCTATCATGTCCCTCACGTAGGACGGGTTTGCGTGTCCCACGACCGAATACACGACATCGGCATCTATGGGCTTGCCCACGCTGGCCGCAGCCTGGAGGGTGTTTATGGCCTTCCTCAGGTCCCCACCGCTCACGTCAAGTATGGCTTCTATGCCTGACTCGAGCAGCTCTACGTTCTCGCACTCAGCGATATACTTCAGCCTGGCGGCTATGTGCTCTGGCTTGAGGTAGGTGAACCTGAAGGGGGCGCACCTGGATTGTATGGGCTCTATTATGCGGGCCGAGTAGTTGGCGATCAGTATGAAACGGCAGGTCTCCGTGTAACGCTCCATTATGCGCCTGAGGGCCTGCTGAGCATCGGCCGTCATGTTGTCCGCTTCGTCCAAGATGAGGAGCTTGAAGGGGACCTTCCCCATGGCCATGCTGCGGGCGAACGTCTTGACCGTCTCCCTTATGACGTTTATGCCCCTCTCGTCGCTTGCGTTCAGCTCCATGATGTAGTTGTGGTAATCGGGCCCGTAGAGGTCATGTGCTAGGCAGAGGGCAGCCGTGGTCTTGCCCGTCCCGGGCGGGCCTGCGAAGAGGCAGTGGGGCACGTTGCCCGTCTTTACGAAGCCCTTCAGCCGGGCCACTATTTCCTCCTGATCGACCATCTCGTCAAGGCTCTTGGGCCTGTATTTCTCCGTCCACATCATCATGGACATGGCCTGCTCCCTCTACCGGGGGGCATGAATGTCTCTTATATCCTTTCAACGTGGCCGTGGCAACCGGGCACGTAGGGCCATGTGGCCGAGCACATGGGGGCCTAAAGGGCTGTGGGGGCAGGCAAGCCCATGGTCCAGCCAAATGACCTGTTGACCGGTGGGGACTCTTGGCCGATAGTTATGGCTGGCCCTCTCCCGGCCTGTTTTAAGCACGCCCGTCAAAAGAGCCCCTATATTTAGGCCCGGCCACCCCTTAGCCCAGGCAGCCGAAGATGAGGGAGGAAGTCAAGAGGGCCATATACGACATGGAGTTCGAGTTCTTGAACGCCAAGGTGAGGGTCCAGGCGGAGCGGGATTTCCAGGCCATAGAGCTCCCTGGGCTCAGGATAGGGCCCTTGAGCAAGGGCGAGAGGTATAGCATGCACCTCTGGGTTGCCGAGGAGCTGGAGAAGAAGGGCATAGTGAAGATGGTGGAGAGGCCGGAGCTCAAGGACGAAGAACTCATGAAGTTCCACAGCCGTGAGACGGGCCTCTCGGGCGGCCCCTTCGAGTTGCCGAGCGATTTCTACCCGAGGCTGAGGAGGATGCTGAGGAAGCTGGAGGAGGCAGCCCGCAGGGACCCGTCCGTCTTATCGGGCCTGGACAAGCTGAGGGCGAGGGCCCAGGACATAGTGAACGCCAGGCTGAAGAAAATAGTTTCACTCGCCTCTAGCGTGGCCAGGAGCCCCATGACGAGGAAGTATTTGACCCCCGAGGAAGAGGTCATCTTCGACTTGGTCGGCGACCTCACGGACACCTGGCGTGAGGAGGTGATCTGAGCTGGCCGGGGGAAACGGCCCGCCCGCTGTCCTCGAAGGGCCTGGCCCAGCTGGACCAGCTGGCCCTCCAGCTGAAGAAGTATTCAGGGAGCTCTTCAAGACCGAGAAGTATAGGCAGAGGATAGCCAAGATGGCCAGGGACATGAGCACTTCCGTGGTCGTGGACTTCGAGGACATATATGCCCGTAGCCCGGAGCTGGCCAGGGCCCTCATAGAGAGCCCCACGGCCATCCTGGCCCAGGCTGGCGTGATCGCCAAGGAGCAGCTCAGGATAGAGGAGCCCGAGTATGCCGAGAAGGTCAGGGAGGTGACGGTCCGCATAAACCGCCTCCCCGACCTACTGCCCCTGAGGAAGCTGAGCTCGACCTACATAGGGAAGCTCGTCTCCATAGAGGGCATAGTGGTCAGGGCCACGCCCGTCAGGCCCCTGGTCGTGAACGCCGTCTTCAAGTGCCTGAAGTGCGACCAGCCCATACCGACAGGCCTGAGGAAGCCCGTCCCCATGCCCCCCCAGCCCAGGACATGCCCATACTGCAAGAGCAAGGGGCCCTTCGAGCTGGACGAGGAGAAGACGGAGTTCGTGGACTACCAGGAGATAAGGGTCCAGGAGAAGCCCGAGGACCTCCCGCCCGGCCAGCTCCCAAGGTGGGTGAACGTCCGCATAATAGGCTCCGACCTCGTGGACGTGGCCAGGCCGGGCGACAGGGTGGTCGTGACGGGCATCGTCAGGGTGGCCAGCTCCTCGGCCAGGAAGGGCCTTGAGATGTATATAGAAGCGAACAACATAGAGGTGGCCACGAGGGAAGCAGAGGCGGTCGAGATAAGCCCGGAGGAAGAAGAGGAGATAAGGAAGCTCGCCAAGGACCCGAACATCCACGAGAAGATAATAAGGTCCATAGCACCATCCATATACGGCTACGAGCACATAAAGGAGGCCATAATGTATTTGCTCTTCGGCGGCGTCACGAAGGAGCTGCCCGACGTCCGCAAGAGGGGCGACATCCACGTCCTGCTCATAGGGGACCCCGGCACGGGCAAGAGCGCCCTCCTGCAATACGTGGCCAGGATAGCCCCCAGGGGCCTCTACACGAGCGGGAGGGGGAGCACGGCGGCTGG
>CAZVRS010000036.1:0-8191 GCA_964630115.1 uncultured Candidatus Bathyarchaeia archaeon
GTCAGATGACCTTCTCCTCCCTTATGTAGGGCTTCCCGAGGGCGGCCGGGGCACCTATGTGCTTCCTCAGCGTCTCGCTGACGGCGAACAACATGGCCAATATGGTGGCCACGTAGGGCAGCATGCCCAACAGGGGGGCCGATATGCCGAGCGGGACCTGGAGGAAGAACTGGAGCGTCTCCATCACGCCGAACAAATAGGCCCCTATTATGGCCTTCAGCGGGTCCCAGAAGGCGAATATGACGAGGGCGAAGGCTATCCAGCCCCTCCCGGCCGTCATGCCCTCCGTCCAGCCGGGCCTGAGGACGAGCGACAGGTAGGCGCCGGCCAGGCCGGCCATGGCACCTCCGAATGCCACGCAGGCGTAACGGACCAGGTAGACGTTCACGCCCATGGCGTCTGCGGCCGATGGGTCCTCCCCAACGGCCCTTATCATTATGCCCCAGCGGGTCTTGAAGAGCACGAACCAGGACACGAACGCCAGGGCCAGGGCCGCATACACCACCACGTCTTGGTAGAACAGGGCTGGCCCTATGACGGGTATGTCGGCCAGCAGGGGCACGGGCTTGGGCAAGATGGTGTGCGGCAGGGGCTTGCCCACGTAGGACCGGCCCATGAGGCTGCTCAGGCCGAGGCCCAGCATGGCCAAGGCCAGGCCCGAGACGACCTGGTTGGCGTAGAGGCTCACGGATGCAAAGGCGTGGATGAGGGCCATCACCAGGCCAGCGATGCAGGCCAGGAGGAAGCCGAGCCACACATCGCCCGTGGCCAGGGAGACGGCCACGCCCACCACGGCCCCCACGGCCATTATGCCTTCTATGCCCAAGTTCATCACGCCTGAGCGCTCGGCGTATATCTCGCCTATCGCACCGAGCAGCAGGGGCGTCCCGGTCCTTATGGCTATCTGGAGGACGGAGCCTATGACCTCAGGCCTCATGGCCGACCGGCCTCCGCACGATCAACCTGACCCTATACCTGAGCATGACCTCCCCAGCCACCACGCACAACAATATGAGGCCGTTGAAGACGTTTACGGAGGCGTAGGGGATGCTGAAGGAGGTCCTCATCGTCTCGCCAGCCGCCAGGAGGCCCCCCATCAGCAGGGCCGTCAAGATGCACGCCAGCGGGTTCAGCCTCGCCAGCCAGGCCACTATTATGGCCGTGTAGCCGTAGCCAGCCGATATGGACTCAGGATACATGAGCCTCTTGTGGACGCCGGCCAGCTCGCCCACGCCAGCTAGGCCAGCCAGGCCACCGCTCACCAACATGCAGGCGATTATTATCTTGGCGGGCCTCATGCCCACGGCCTTGGCCAACTCGGGGTTGCCTCCGAAGACCTTGACCTCATAGCCCAGCTTAGTCTTCTCCATGAGGACGAAGACGGCCCCCGAGGACAACAGGGCCAGGATGAGCGTTGGGTAGTGGATGCCCGTCCCGGGCACGGTGGGCAGGACGGCGTTATCTGGTATGAGGTCCGTGAAGGGGAAGCCCCAAGTGGCCTTGCCCCTCCAGGGCCCGTAGATGAGGTATTCGACGAGTTTGGCGGCTATGTAGTTCATCATCAAGGTCGTTATGACCTCGTTCACGTTCAGCTTGGCCTTCAGGACGGCAGGTATGAGGGCCCAGGCAGCCCCGGCCAGGAAGCCGGCCAAGAACATGGCCGGTATCAATACGGCCCTCGGTGCCTCAGGCATGACGAACAGGGCCAGGCCAGCTGCGGCCACGGCCCCGAGGAGCAATTGGCCTTCGGCACCTATGTTCCACACCTGGGCCCTGAAGGCCATCACGAGCCCGGTGGCGCAGAGGAGGAGCGGTATGGCCTTCAGGACGAGGAAGCTCAAGCCCACCTTGGTCCCGATTATCCTTGAGAACGTGGTGCCGTAGATGGCCAGGGGGTTGAGGCCCTGGGAGGCGAAGACGGCCGATGCCAGAGCCAGGGCCACTACGAAGGAGCATATGGGGACCACGAGCCCCAGCCAGGGGGGCGTTTCAAGCCTCCTCTCTATCCTCAGGCTCACCGGGGGAGGCAAGGCTCCCTTCCTCAGCCCGCACCCGACATGAGCACGCCTATTTCCTCCACGTCGGCCTCGGAGGCATCCATGACGCCTACTATGCGCCCATCACGCATGACGGCTATCCTATCGCTCAGCTCCAAGATCTCGTCCAGGTCCTCCGATATGAGTAGGACGCCGGCTCCCTCGTCCCTGTGCTTCAATAATAGGGCCCTGACCTGCTCCGTGGCTGCCACGTCAAGCCCGTAGGTCGGGTGGGAAGCTATTATCAGCTTCGGGGTCGTGGAGAGCTCCCTGGCCAATATGAGCCTCTGTATGTTGCCGCCCGAGAGGGAGCCAGCTGGCGTATCTATGCTGGGCGTGGTTATGCGATACTCGGCCACCAGTTCCTCGGACCACTTCCTTATGTAGTTTATGTCCAAGAACAGGCCCCTTGAGAACGGGGGCTGCCTGTAGGCCTTTAGGACCAGGTTCTCGGCCACGCTCAAGTCGGGCACTATGCCGTAGCGTGCCCTGTCCTCCGGTATGAAGGCCACACCGAGCCCGAGCACCTCCGCTGGCGACCTGCCCGTCACGTCACGGCCGTCTATGAGCACACGGCCTCTCTCGGGCTTCCTGAGGCCCATGATGGCTTCAACGAGTTCCTTCTGGCCGTTCCCGGCCACGCCAGCTATGCCGAACACCTCGCCCCTGCGCACCTCAAAGCTCACGCCCTTAACGGTCATGGTGCCCCTGTCGTCCATGGCGAAGAGGCCCTCTACCTTGAGCACTACTCCCCCGGGCCTCAAGGGCTTCTTGGCCAGCTTGTCCCCTACCTCACGGCCGACCATGAGCTTCGCCAGCTCCCTGGGCGTCGTCTCGCCCGTGGGGACGCCGGAGGCCACCACACGCCCCTTCCTCAGGACGGTAACCCTGTCCGCTATCTTGAAGACCTCGTCTAGCTTGTGCGTTATGAATACTATTCCACGCCCTTCTCCCGCCAGCTTCCTCAGTATCTTGAAGAGCTCCTCCTTCTCGCCCGGCGTCAGGACCGTGGTCGGCTCGTCGAGTATGAGGACCCTGGCGTTCCTCATCAGGGCCTTGAGTATCTCGACCCTCTGCCTCTCCCCGACCGAGAGCTGCCATATCTTGGCATCGGGGTCTATGTCCAACCCATACCTGCGGGCCGCCTCCTCTATGGCCTTCTTCACCTTCTTGACCGGGAGGAAGAAGCCCGTCTTCTCGAGGCTCAGGGCCACGTTCTCTGCGACCGTCAGGGTCGGGACGAGCTTGAAGTGTTGGTGGACCATCCCTATGCCGAGCTTCATGGCGTCCCTGGGCCCTCTTATCTTGACCTCACGGCCCCCGACGAATATCCTGCCCTCATCCGGCCTGTATAGGCCGTATAAGATGTTCATCAACGTGGTCTTGCCAGCACCGTTCTCGCCCAAGAGGGCGTGTATCTCCCCTTCCCTCAGCTCGAAATCTACTTTGTAGTTGGCCACCACGCCCGGGAAGCGCTTGGTTATGCCCTCCATCTTGACCAGGAGGCCGCCCGGGGACCGGGCCTCCCCCACTCTCCCTCACCACCTTAGCTCGAGGGAGGAAATAAAAATAATGAGGGTGGACGTGTGGCCCAAGGGCTTCCACCTCGCCTCCTCAGGTCGGTATGGTGCCGACGACCCACTTCACGAACCACATCATGTTCCAGAGCTCGTCGTGGCCCAGCCTCTCGCCAGCGGGGACCCTTAGGTTGCCATCCTGGTCGTAGAGAGGCCCCATGAAGGGGTCGAAGGGCACGGGAGGCGTTATCCACACGAGCGTCCCGTTCTCGGTGGCCACCTGGACGTGGGCCGGGTAGCTCCTCATCTGCTCGAGCCTGAGGAACACTAGGTCGTAGACGGTCATGTTCTGGCCGGACACCTTATCTATGACCCAGACGGACTTAAGGGGAGCCTCGAACTTCGGGTTTATGGGCATGCTGTAGTTGCAGCCCAGTTCCACGGCCCCCTCGTGCAGCATCCACCAGTAATCCACGTTCCTGAGGTTGTGGGGCGTGTAGATGCCGAGGGCTATCTTGGTTATTATGTCCTGGTATATGACCTCCCAGTGGACGAGCTGGCCGCTCACCACCACGTCGGGCCCGTAGGCATACATGGGGCTGTAGTGGGCGAACGTGTAGACCGGGTGGCCACGCCGGTAGTATTCCTCGCAGACCGTCACGACCGTCGGGCTGTCCTCGGTGAAGGCCAGGACATCACAGCCCTCGGCTATGAGGGTCTCGGCAGCTTCTCTGGCCTTGGCCGGGTCATACCAAGCGTGTATCCATACCACGTGGACCTCGGGCGGGTTCGGGAGCTCGCCCCTAGCGTATCTCTGCTCGGCTACTTCAGCGAATCCTATGGCGAAGGCATTGATGTGCCTTATGACCTCGGGTATCGGGTGTGCTGCCACGTAGCCGACCTTACCCGTCTTGGTCAAGGCACCGGCCATGAGGCCGTTGAGGTAGTAGAGCTGGTAGAACTCGGCGAAGTAGGTGCCCATGTTGTCCCAGCGCTTGTAGCCGGAGCAGTGGAAGAATATCACGTTCGGATACTTCTTGGCTGCCTCGAGCGTGGCGTCCATGAAGCCGAAGCTCGTGGTGAATATCACCGTGTAGCCCTGGGCCACTAGCTGGTCTATGACGCTCGGGCAATCTGCTTCTCTGACGGACTCAACGTAATAGGTCTCGAGCCAAGGGTAGAGGGCATCTACATACCTGCGCCCCACGTCGTGGGCGTGGGTCCAGCCGTAATCGCCTATGGGCCCCACGTAGATCCATGCGGCCTTCGTATACTCGACTTTCGGGATCGTGGGCCCGGGCGTCGGTGCCGTGTAGGTCAGGACGGCCCAGGTCCCAACGCAAGATACGATAGCCGTCAGGGCTATGACGAGGGCCCACCTCAGATACCCTGCGGGGAGCCTGCTCATCCGCTTCCCCCGTAGCTGCTCGGCGGCCCCCTATTTAACCCGTTTGCATACAAGGGTGTGGAGAGGGGGCATGGTGAGTTTTAATCAAACTTGTAAAAAGCTTATGGAGGAGGTCTCGTGCCCCTTTAAATGCCCGAGCCTTTTAAAAACTCAGTAGGACACGCTTGTTTAAAAAGAAAAAGGCCTTATCCACGATTCAGCGGGCCCCCGGGGCCTACTCGACTTCTATGCGGTGCCTCTTCTCGGCAACGGCCTTCGGCAGCCTTATGGTCAGCACGCCATCCCTATACGTTGCCTTTGCTCCCTCGGGCTTCACGGGCGTCGGGAGCCTTATGCGCCGGTAGAAGCCCTTGTAATACCTCTCACGCCTGTAGTAGGCTTCTTCCTTGACTTCTTCCTCACGCCTCACGTCGGCCCTTATCTCGAGCGTGTCCTCCGTGGCCTCCACCTTTATGTCCTCTTTCTTCACGCCCGGGAGCTCGGCCACCACGACCACTTCGTCGGGCGTCTCGTAGATGTCCACGAGAGGCCTCGCCAGCTCGCCGAGGGCCGGTATCTCGGCTTCAAGGCTCCTCGAGACTTCCTCGAACGTCCTCCTCAGCCTGCGCCTCAGCTCACGCATCTCCCTATCGATGTCCCTCCACACGCCGAACCAGAAGGCCACTACCACCACCGCATCTTACGGCATGAGGTTGCTTAAAAACGTGCCTGGCGGCGTGCGAACTCTGCGGGGCCTTATTGCCTGGCGTATGCTGTTGGCCACGTAATCCCTGAGGGATAAGGATATCCTCTTAAGGCTCTTGATCAGGAGCGAGACTAGTTTCCTCCTAAGGACGTTGGCCACGAAGCTCAAGCTGGCGTAGAAGCTGATGTAGGCCTTCTGGAGCAACCTCACTATCTCGCTCGGGGACAGGTATGGGTGCTTCACGACGGGCGTCAAGGTATCGTATTTTGACCAATCGTGGGTTAGCAAGGCGTTTTCCCTAACGGCCCTCTCGTAGGCCTCGGTGCCGGGGTAGGGCGTGAATATGGTGAACTGGGCCAGCGTGGGCCTCATCTTCTTGGCGAACCTTATGGTGTTGAGCATCATCTCCCTCGTCTCGCAAGGTATGCCGAGTATGAACGTGGCCACGACGTTCAGGTCCGCCTCCTTGACGGCCCTGAGGGCATCTATGACCTGGCGTATCGTTATGCCCTTCTTCAGGAAGTTCAGGGTCTTCTGGCAGGCAGATTCGACGCCGAGGTAGATGGAGTGGCAGCCGGCTTTCTTCAGCGACCTGGCCAACTCCTCGTTCATGGTGTTGGCCCTTGAGGAACAGCTCCAGCTCAGGTCGAGGCCCTCCTTGACCATGAGGTCGGCTATCTGCTTCGCCCTCCTCATGTTGAGCGTGAAGGTATCGTCGAGGAACTCGATCTCCTTTATCCTGAACTCCTCCACGAGGAACCTGGCTTCTTCCACCACGTCCTCGGCCTTCCTCCCACGCCAGACCTTCCCCATGAGCTTTGAAGAAGCACAGAATATGCACTTGTATGGGCATCCCCTGCTGGTCAACATGACCCCGAACCTCAGGCCCTCGAACTGGTATTTGTCCATGGGGAGCTTGTGGTAGGCTGGCCATGGTATGACGTCTATGTCCTTTATCAGGGGGCGTGGTTCCTCCCACTTCACCACGCTGCCCTTCCGGTAGGTGATGCCCTTAACGCCCTCGGGGCCCAGGCCCCTGGCCAAGCGGTTGACTAGGTCGCAGAAGGTGAGTTCTCCCTCCCCCCTGACCACCACGTCCACGTAAGGGCATTCCTCAAGCACCTCAGCGGACGTGAAGGACGCATGCGGACCTCCCAGGACGACGGTGCAGTTGGGCAGCAGCTCCTTCGTGAGCTTGGCGACCTCGTAGGCGCTGTATATGGATGGCGTGGTGGCCGTCAGGCCCACGACATCTGGGTCAAAGGCCCTGAGCTCCCGGGCCAAGTCATCTAGCCCGTAGCCCAGGACTATGGAGTCGACGACCTCGACCTCGTGCCCTTCTTCCTCGAGGGCCGAGGCCAGGTAGGCCAGGCCGAGGGGAGGCCCTCCCGTCCCGAAGAAGCTGACCACGGCTGATTGCGAAGGCGGGACTATGAGCATGACCTTCATCGGGCGGGGAGGAGGCCTTATCCCAGCTTTCCTGAGGAAAGCTGCCCAATCCCTGCTCGTTTGGGCCCACCCATATCCCCTGGCACCCACCTATTATAAGGCCTTCGGCTCGCCGGAGCCTACTTCAGCTCCATGAACTTGACCTCGAGCTTGTCCGTGTCCAAGACAGCCACGGTAGGGCGGCCGTATAGGTAACCGCACACCTCCCCCGGGTTCACCACGAGCGTCCTGCCCTCACGCCTAACGCCAGCCTGGTGGGTGTGTCCGTGGACCACCACGTCGTAGCCGCCGCAGCCGATGAGTGACCTGAGGAGCTCGGCCTCGTGGCCGTGGAGAAGTGCTATCCTGAGCCCGCCGGCAGATATCTCTGCGAAGAGACCTTTTATCTCGATTTTTCCCTCCGTTTCGGAAGCCCTCTTCAGGAGGAGGGCCTTATCTCCATCGTTGTTCCCGAACACGCCTATAAGGTCGGCCTTCAGCTCAGCCAAGCGTGGTATGACGAATGGTGCTACGAAGTCGCCAGCGTGCAGGACGAGTTCAACGCCTTCCTCGTTGAGGGCCCTGACGGCTTTCTCGACGAACGGGAGCCTGTCGTGCGTGTCCGCCATGAGGCCCACCAGCACGGCCGACACCGTCGGGGGTGGCCCAGCTGGCTTTTAGGATTAATCCCAAGCCGTCAGATCAGCACGATGTCGCCAGCCGTCCCCCCGCAGAACCTAACGATCAGATCGGCTGCCTTCCTGGCCGCCTCGGTCAGCAGGTGCTTGCCCACGCCCGGGGCACCACAGGCGACTACTAAGGCCCTCTCGGTCCGCTCTGTTATCTTCGTCCTATCGCTGTCCCTGTGCGGGTATATGGCTATCGGGCCCTCCCGGTCAGCTATGACGAGCTCCTTCCCTGTCAGCACGACGGGCTTCTTCATGCCTATGCCCAGGAAGACCTCGCCGGGCCTTGCGAACCTGAGGACGGCCCTCCCGCCCGATATGGCGTCTAGGTCGAAGGTGGCTATGGGTATGCCCGTCAGCATGGAGGCCAGGTTGTAGGCGTCCACTAGGTTGTTTATGGCCGGGAAGGGCTTGCCGGACAGGACACGCCT
>CAZVRS010000037.1:0-8080 GCA_964630115.1 uncultured Candidatus Bathyarchaeia archaeon
CATGTGAAAAGCTTTATAGCATCTGGCCCTAGAGGCCCCTACGGCGGCCGTGGTCTAGCCTGGCCTAGGACTCGGGCCTCCCGAGCCCGCAACCCGGGTTCAAATCCCGGCGGCCGCACCAATAACTATCTCCGAAGCCATTATCACCCACATCTAACATAGGCTTTGAGGTCCCCTCATCCTCACTACCGACTCGCCTCACAGCACCCCAGAGGGCCTTGAGGCACACGGTTCTGATAACAGCTTATCCCTGAGTCGGTCTGACCCTCCTCATGAGGTGCTAAGACATAAAACAGTTACCGTCCTGCTCGAAGGTGAGGGCAGGGCCGTGATCTTCTCGCCAAAAATATCCAGATCCCATTGAGAGAGAAGAGATAACGGTAGTATGCATCGAGCCCCTCCTCTGGAAGGTAAGGGATGCCTTGAAATTGCTAATTAAGGGACTCGCTTTGCCTCCTGAGGTGGACCAGGAAGGCCATTAAGAAGAGTAGTAGCCCTGCTGCCACCAAGTAATCCACATACACCATGTATTCCTCTATCAGAGCCCAGCTCTCGCCCAGGAGGAAGCCTGTATAGGCCAGCATGAGGTTCCAGGGGACCGAGCCAAGGAAGGTCAGCACCACGAACCTATCGGCCCTCATGCCGAAGGCCCCTGCCGGCAGCGATATGAAGGTCCTCACGCCCGGCAGGACCCTTGAGATGGCCACCGCCAACTCCCCATACCTTGAGAACAGGGTCTCGCACTTCTCCAACTCCCTTGAGAAGTAGGGCAGCCCCCTTAACTTCGCCAACAATCTGGCGCCAGCCGTGGCGCCCACGGAATAGGCCGCAAGAGAGCCCGCCAGGTTGGCGACGGCCCCCAGCAGGCCCAGGAGCAGGATGTCCAGGGCCGTGTCGCAGAAGACGTAGCCGGCAAGGGGCATCACGAGCTCGCTCGGTATTGGCACGCAGGCGCTCTCCAGGGCCATGGTTATGAACACCCCTAGGTATGAGAGCTCCTCCACCAGGCGGGCCGCTGCCTCGAACAGGACCTTCACTAAGCTCAAGCTCGGGGGCGGCAAGGTCGGGCCGTTATAAAGGTGCCGGGACGAAGGGCCAGCCTGGCCCGCCGGGAAATATTAAAGCCCTCCAGGCGGTAGGCCCTGAGGGCGTGCCAAATGGACGGCGAGAGGATGCTCAGCATGGCGGAGGCCATAAACGAGGCCCTGAGGGAGGAGATGCGCCGGGACGAACGGGTCATACTGCTCGGGGAAGACATAGGCGTCTTAGGTGGCATCTACCGGGTCACAAAGGGCCTTCTGGAGGAGTTCGGGCCCGAGAGGGTCATAGACACGCCCATAAGCGAGGAGGGCTTCGTCGGGGCCGCCATAGGCTTGGCCATAATGGGCTTCAGGCCCGTCGTGGAGATAATGTATGCCGATTTCCTGGCCAACTGCATGAACCAGATCGTTAACTTCGCAGCCAAGATGCGATACATGAGCGGAGGCCAGCTCAAGGTTCCGTTGGTCATAAGAACCATGATGGCCCACGGCCGTGGCCATGGGGGCGACCACTCCCAGGTCCCCATACCTTGGTTCCTGAACGTCCCGGGCCTGAAGCTCGTGGCTCCTTCAACGCCCTACGACGCCAAGGGCCTCCTCAAGTCCGCCATAAGGGACGACTCGCCCGTGATCTACTTCGAGCCCTACATACTATACAGGACCAGAGGGCCCGTCCCGGGGGGCGAATACACCATACCGCTCGGGAAAGCGGACGTGAAGCGTGAGGGGGACGACCTGACCGTGGTGGCCATATCAGCCATGGTGCCCAGGGCCTTGGAGGCAGCCGAGAAGCTGGCCGAGGAAGGCATAAGCGTTGAGGTAGTTGACCCGAGGACCATAGTGCCCTTGGACGAGGAAGCCATCCTTAGGTCCGTGATGAAGACGAACAGGCTCCTCATAGTCGAATACTCGCACAAGAGGGGCGGCGTTGGGGCCGAGATAGCTGCCCTGGTGGTCGAGAAGGCTTTCGACTACCTGGATGCACCAATAGTGAGGCTCGCCAGCCCAGACGTGCCCATACCCGTCAGCCCCGAGCTGGGCAAGCTGACCATACCGACCGCCGAGGACATAGCGGCTGCTGCCAGGAAGCTCATCCTCGGGGAGGTCTGAGGGCCGTGGTGAAGACGATCATAATGCCCAGGCTCGACATAGACATGGAGAAGGGGGCCGTGGTCGAATGGCGTAAGAAGGAGGGCGAGGAAGTAGAAGAAGGCGAGGTCGTGGCGGTCATAATGAGCGAGAAGGTGACTTACGAGGTCGAGAGCCCGGCCAAAGGCCGTTTGGCCAAGATACTGGTGGAGCCGGAAGTGGAGGTCCCGATAGGGACGCCAATAGCCATCCTGGCCGAGGAAGGCGACAGGCCAGAAGAAGTCGAGGAAGCCATAAGGAAGGCTGAGGAAGCCCTGAGGGCCCTCAGGGCACCGGAAGTGACCGAGGTCAGGAGGCCAGGAGTCCCAAGGCCGACCGTCACGGTGCCGGAGGTCTCCAAGAAGGTCAAGATAACGCCCGTGGCCAGGAAGCTGGCCGAGAAATACGGCCTCGACATAACGAAGATAAGGGGGACGGGCCCAGGAGGACGCATAACCAAGGCAGATGTGCTCAGGGCCCTGGAGGCCCTCAAGGCCAGGCCAGCTTACCGTGAGGTGAGGCTGACGGGCATAAGGCGTCTGACGGCTGAGAAGATGGCCAAGGCTTGGGAGGCACCTCACGCCAGCCTCACGGTGCAGGTCAATATGACGAAGGCCGTCGAGCTTAAGGCCGAGGTGGAAGCCGAGGAGGGCTTCAAGCTGCCCTACGATGCCATATTCATAAAGGCCGTGGCCCTCGCATTAAGGAGGCATCCAGAGCTGAACGCCACCTTCGAGGGAGGCACCATAAGGGTCCACGAGGCCATAAACGTGTGTTTTGCCGTGGACACGCCACAGGGCCTCATAACGCCCGTGATAAGGGATGCCGACAAGAAGAGCCTGGCCCAGATAGGGAGGGAAGTGAGGGAGCTGGCCGATAAGGCCCGATCCGGCAAGCTGACCATGGAGGAGGTGAGGGGAGGGACCTTCACCATAACAAACCTTGGCGTGCTGGGCATAGACCAGTTCACGCCCATAGTGAACCACCCGCAGGTGGCCATCTTGGCCTTCGGCACGGTGGCGGACAGGCCGGTCGTGGAAGAAGGCCGCCTCACGGTCAAGAAGACGGCCTGGGTGACCGTCTCGTTCGACCACAGGGCTGTTGATGGAGGACCGGCGGCCCGCTTCCTCATGACCGTCAAAGAGCTGCTTGAGGACCCCGAGCCCCTGAGGGGGCCCTGATGTGCCCTCCTGGCGCCTGATAACGTCTTCCTGGCCTGACCCGGAGTTCAACTTAGCCTTCGAATGGGCCCTTTTAGAGGCCGTCGGGTCGGGGAAAGCCCCTACCACGGTCAGGCTCTGGGTCAACGCCCCCTGCGTCGTGATAGACCGCTCAGGACGCTCATCTGCCGAGGTGAAGCTCGAGGCCTGCCGGGAGCTCGGCCTGCCAATCCTGAGGAGGCCCACGGCCGGAGGGGCCGTCTACCACGACGAGGGCAACTTGAACTGGACCATCGTCGCCCGCAGGGAAGACGTATGGCCCGTGAGGTGGCCATCGGAGCTCGAGTCCCTTGTCTCAAGGGCCCTCTTAGACCTCTTGGCCAGCTTGGGCCTGAGGGGCCAGCTCAGGCCCCGGGAGGGCATCTTCGTGAAGGGCCTGAAGGTCTCCGGCATGGCCTTCTACGTGGGCCGCCGGGCCCTCATGGTGCACGGGACGCTACTCGTCTGCTCAGACCTCAGGACCCTCAGGACGGTCCTCAGGTGCAAGTTCGAGGTAGCTAACTTATCTGACCTACTGGGCCGTGAGCTTGACCCCTGGTCTCTCGCATCTGACCTGGCCATAAGGCTCGCAAGGGCGTTTGGGGCAGGCCTGGTGGAAGGCAGCCCGAGCGGTCACGAGCTAGACCTGGCCGAGGCCCTCAGGCCGAAGACAAGGCAGGCGGAAGGCAAATAAGTCCTCCCGCCGCCTGAGCGAGGTGGTCGTGGTGAAGAAGGCCCTGTTGGTCATAGACATGCTGAACGACTTCGTGGAGCCCGGCGGCGCCCTGAGGGTCGAGAGGGCCGAGCGCATAGTGCCGAAGCTCAAGGCCCTCCTGGATTGGGCCCGTGAGAAGGGCATACCGGTCATATATGCTTGTGATGCCCACAGGAAGGGCGTTGATGCCGAGCTGGCCCTCTGGGGCGACCACGCCATAGAGGGAACCTGGGGTGCCCAGCTCGTAGAGGCCCTCAGGCCAAAGGAAGGCGATTTCGTGGTCAAGAAGCGCCGTTATAGCGCCTTCTTCGGGACCGACCTGGACCTGCTGCTGAGGGAGCTGGGCGTGGACACACTCATACTGACCGGCGTGGTGACGAACGTATGCGTCCAGCACACGGCGGCAGATGCCTTCTTCAGGGGCTACAAGCTCGTGGTCGTATCGGATTGCTGTGAGGCCATGACGGAGGAAGACCACAAGAGGGCCCTCGAGTATATGAAGGCCGTATATGGGGCCGAGGTCAAGACGGCCGAGGAGCTCATGGCCGAGTGAGGCCTTCCGGTCCCGCCCGGGCGTGCGGCAGGCCGCCTGCGATAGGTTATATGTGGGCCCGATACCTCAGCCTGGGGCGTGAGGAAATGGCCCGCAGGATGTTCTACGTGGCCACGGACGAGGAGATAAAGAGCGGGAAGGCAACCGACATATACTTCATAAGGACGAAGCGCATCCTCGAGGCCAAGGGCCTCTCGGGCGTCAGGGTAGTGGCTGAGGTGACGGCCAGCAAGCTTCCTGAGCGCTGGCCATGGGGCATCCTCTGCGGCGTCGAGGAAGTGGCCAGGCTCTTCGAGGGCCTCCCGGTCGACGTCTACTGCATGCCGGAGGGCTCCGTCTTCTACACCAGGGATTACAGGGGCCTTAAGGAGCCCGTCATGTTCATAGAAGGGCCCTACGGCGAGTTCTGCGTGTATGAGACGCCCATGCTGGGCCTGCTGTGCCAGGCCTCGGGCGTGGCCACCAAGGCGGCCAGGGTGAAGAAGGCCGCTGGCGATTGCCTGGTCGTCTCCTTCGGGACCAGGAGGATGCACCCGGCCCTGGCGCCCATGATAGATAGGGCCGCCTTCATAGGGGGCCTGGATGCCGTCTCGAACGTCGTGGGGGCCGAAGCGGTGGGCCAGAAGCCCGTCGGGACCATGCCCCACGCCCTAATAATAGTCATGGGGGATCAGGTGGCCGCATGGAAGGCCTTCGACGAGGTCATGGAGCCCGACGTGCCCAGGGTGGCCCTCGTGGACACCTATTATGACGAGAAGGTGGAGGCCATTATGGCGGCCGAGGCCCTCGGCGAACGCCTGTTCGCCGTCCGCCTGGACACGCCAGGGTCGAGGCGTGGCGATTTCGCAGAGATAATAAGGGAGGTGAGGTGGGAGCTGGACATAAGGGGCTACAAGCACGTGAAGATATTCCTCTCGGGCGGCCTGGACGAATACGTCATACCGGAGCTTAAGAAGGCAGGCGCAGAAGCCTTCGGCGTCGGCACTTCCATAAGCAACGCACCCGTCGTTGACTTCGCCATGGACATAGTAGAGGTCGAGGGCCGTGGGCCATGTGCCAAGAGGGGCAAGCTGGGAGGGAAGAAACAGCTCTGGCGTTGCCCGGAGTGCCTCGTGGACCTCGTAATGCCCTTCGGTGCCGAGGGGCCCAAGTGCCCGAAGTGCGGGGGTGATATGGAGCCCATGCTCAAGCCCCTGGTGAAAGAGGGCCGTATAGTAGCCGAGCTGCCCGAGCCAGCCGAGATAAGGAAGTATGTGCTTGAGCAGCTGGAGAAGCTGGAGCTGGAGTTCGAGGTCTAGCGGGGCTGGGGCCTTGCTGTTCAAGAAGCACCTCATAGAGAAGATACTGACCGGCCGCAAGACGAGGACCATAAGGCGGACGGGCAGGTATAAGGTCGGCAAGGTCTACCCGGTCCTGGAGAGGCCAGGAGGGCCCGTTAGGGGCTGGATATTGATAAAAGACAAGAAGCGGAAGAAGCTCGGGGAGCTGACGGCCGAGGACGTGCTGCCGGATGGCTTCGATAGCCTTAAGGGCTTCGTCCGTGAGTGAAAGAGCATATACGGCTCTTTTGACCCCGAGGAAACCGTCTGGCTCTACGATTTCGAGCTCACGAGGCCCGAGGAGGCCCGTGGCCGGGAGGCCTGATCTTGGCCAGCCTTTTCTCGGGGAGCCCTAAGGCCTTCTCGAACTCGTAGACCACCCTCGAGGCCACCACCCAGGCATCTAGGCCCTCCGGGTCGATCCTGGCCGTCTCGTCGGCGAGGGAGAGCGTCTCGTCCGTGAAGGTCCCGTGGGGGAAGCCCCCCACTATCACCATGGGCTTCTCGAGGCCCGAAAGGGGCCGGATGACCTCCTCGACCGTCTTGGGCTCGCCCTCTGTCGTGAAAATCACGACCCTATCCGGCTTGAGGCGTTCGACCAAGTGGCTTATGCTCTCCTTCCTCAGGACGAGCAGGGGAGGGCCCCCGGGCGGGACCTGCCCTTCCTCGTAGAGCTGTTCTATGAGGCCCACGAACCTGTTGTAGTTCTTCGGCAGCCTCGTGCTCGGGTCTATTTCTATCACGTGGCCATCCAGCGTGTGGACGTATGTCCTCAAGAGGCCCTCCTTGTTCAGCGGGCTTCCCATCACGGCCAACAAGGTCGTGTGGACCAGGTCGGGCCTACCACGCTTGCTGGCGTTCGGGAGGTTCCTCATGGCCGGGTGGTGAAGGGACCTATCAAGCAAGATGGCACCTGGCCTCTTCCGCCTCGCACGGGCCGTCCTGACGACGGAAGGGTGCTTCCAGAGCTCCTTCGGGACCCTCTCGAGGGCCGACTCGGCTAGGACGAACAGGAGCGGCAAGCCAGGCACCGCCCATATAGGGGCCCAGCGGGCCTAATTACCCTGGGCGTGCGGATGGACAGGTCCGAGAAGGCCATAGCGCTCAGGCGCATAAGGAGGCTGTTCGAGCTGGCCCTCAAGGTCGTGAAGGAGGAGCCCGACCTGGCGGACCGTTACGCCGAGCTGGCCAGGCGGATAGCCATGAGGGCCAGGGTGAAGATACCGCCGGAATACAAGAGGCTGATATGCAAGCGTTGCAAGCGCTTCATAGTGCCCGGCCTGACGTGCCGTGTCAGGCTACAGCCCAGGCGGGAGCCTCACATAGCCATAACGTGCCTGAGGTGCGGGGGCATATACAGGATACCGATAAAGGGCAGGAGGAGCAGGACACGCTCTAAGGCATCAGCATGAGCGACACAGTCTTTTTGTGCCAGCTCGGGACAGGGGCAATTGGTGGTCAAGTGGGCCACATCTACGTGGAAGCGGTCCTCAGGGAGGCCAGGGGGGAGCGCCGCATCCGCATGCTCGTCGATACCGGTGCGACATACACCATCATACCGCCCGAGCTGGCAGATGACATAGGGCTCGTGAGGCTGCCCTTCAGGACGGAAGTGGTGTTGGCCGATGGCCGGAGGGCCGAGGTCGAGGCTGGCATAGCCGAGCTAAGTGCCGAGGGGAGGAGGGCGCCCATCACGGTGCTCGTCATGCCCGTCGAAGAGCCCTTACTGGGCTCGGGGAGCCTGGAGGCCCTCGGGCTCAAGCCCAACCCGGAAACGGGCCGTCTTGAGCCGACCAGGGGCTATGCGGTGAGGGCATGATAAGGTTATAAGGCCCCCCTGGGCCCGTGTGGGCGATAGGTCATGGTGTCCAAGCGCTTCAGGAGGCGCCTGGCAAGCGCCATGACGCAGGAGAAGCCTACCGTCTGGGTCGGGAAGTCGGGCGTATCCGAGGGCCTCATAGAAGAGGTCTCCAGGCAGCTTGACGCCCGCAGGGCCATAAAGGTGAAGGTCCAGAGGTCCCTCCTGGCCCGCTACACGGTCCGTGAGGTAGCCATGATGGTGGCCGAGAAGACGGGTGCCGAGCTCATAGAGGTGAGGGGCCGGACCTTCGTGCTCTACAGGCGCA
>CAZVRS010000038.1:0-1638 GCA_964630115.1 uncultured Candidatus Bathyarchaeia archaeon
AGGGAGGGCCTTACAAGCTGAAGGCCAGGGCCAGGGGGGAGCATTTTGACCCGGAAAGGCACCCGCAATACGTGGGGGTCAAGGGCGTTACGTATCACCTCATGGAGGTCGAGCAGGGGCCGGGCAGGGTGGAGCTTAAGTTCCTACTGGACATATAAGGTGGTGAGATGAAGGTCCTGGTCCTAGGGGCCTCCGGCGTATGCGGCTCCGTGGCCGTCAGGCACTTGTGCTTGAGCAAGGGCGTGGATGAGGTCATAGCAGCCGACCTGGAGCTCGGCAGGGTGGAGAAGCTGGCCAAGAGGCTGGTCCCGGAGAAGATAAGGACCGTCAGGTTGGACGTGCGTGATGTAGATGCCTTGGCCGAGGCCATGAAGGAAGCAGATGTGGTGGCAAACGCCACGCCCTATGTGTTCAACCTGCTCGTGATGGAGGCTGCCCTAAGGGCCCGTAGGGACCTGACGGACCTCGGCGGGATGTTCTACACCACCAGGGAGCAGCTCAAGATGGGGCCTTCCTTTAAGGAAGCTGGCCTAACGGCACTCATAGGCTGTGGCTTGGCGCCCGGCCTGGCGGACATCTTGGCCGTGAAGGGCTCGGAGCACATGGACGAGGTAGAGGCCATACACATCTACTACGGCGAGGTCAATTACACGCCCGTGTTATACAAGTGGTCTTTCAGGGCCCTGTTGGACGAGCTCACCCTAAGGCCCGTGATATACAGGGATGGGGAGTTCGTGGACGTCCCACCCCTCTCGGGCAAGGAGCTCTTTGACTTCCCAGAGCCCGTGGGGACAAGGCTGTGCGTCTACTCCGTTTACTCGGGCATAGCCACCCTGCCGAACACGGTCGGGAAAGGCGTCAGGCTCATAGAAGCCAAATACGGTTTCTCAGATACCGAGAAGCTCGAGACCGTGTTCGAAGCCTTGAGGACCTTAGGGCTGCTTGACGAAAAGCCCGTCAAGGTGGGGGATATCGAGGTCAGGCCCCGGGACGTCCTCCTGGCGTGTGCTCCACCTGCCGAGCCAGGTATTGAAGATGCCGTGAGCCTCGTGGTGATTGTCGAGGGCCGTAAGGACGGCGATGAGGTAGAAGCCCGCTACACGCTCGTCCAGGAGTTCCACAGGACCTGGAAGGTAAGCGCTCTGGCCTACCTAACGGGCATAGTGCTCTCCATAGCCACCCAGATGCTCGGCTCAGGGGCCGTTGAGGCGAAGGGCGTCGTATCGCTGGAGGGAGCCGTGAAGCCGGACGAATTCCTCAAGGCCCTTAAGCTTGAGGGCGTGAGGGTTGAAGAAGAGGTGAGGGTGAGGAGGAAGCTATGAAGGTCCGCCTGGTCCTCTTGCTCGTCTTGGCCTTCCTCCTGTCCCCGATGGCCCAAGCTCAGGCACCGCAGGGAGGCGGCTCCCCGCCCCAGATAAAGGAGGTCAAGTTCCTGAAGTGGCCCGAGGTCGTCGGGGAAGAAATCGAAGGCTACGCAATAGTAGTGGACCCGGACGGGGACCTTGCGAACGTCACGGTCATATTCGAGCTCACGGGCCGATGGGCCGAGGGAGTTCCCGAGGACCAGAGAATTAGGGTCGTGAAGGCCGAGAACGCTGGGCCGGGCTCCGACAAGTTCGAGTTCCACGCCAGCACGGA
>CAZVRS010000038.1:1738-7914 GCA_964630115.1 uncultured Candidatus Bathyarchaeia archaeon
AGGCCGAGAACGCTGGGCCGGGCTCCGACAAGTTCGAGTTCCACGCCAGCACGGAGGGATGGGCTCCCGGGGAGTATGCGGTGGCCGTCCTGGCGGTGGACGAGGCAAACCACACGACCAGGTATGACTATGACAGGCGGCTGGCCCTAAGGCTGGAGTTCGGGCCCCCGGAAGGGGCCGTGATGTGGACTTACTTCGGCTTCGGCCTGTTCTTATGCCTCGTCTTCGCCATGGTAGCTGCCTTCTCGAGGGCCCTGAGGCCCCGGGACTTCGAGAAGCCCGTTATCCCCTCTTACCCCGAGATATACTGAGCAAGTTCAAGATGGCCAAAGTGGCCAAGACGGCCTCCTCCGTCCTGACGGTAGCCACCCCTTGCTCCGGCATGGTGTTCAAGACGAAATCGCAGGCTTCCTCCAGGTCGAAGCCCTCACGCTCCGCCATGTCATACAGGCCCTCGTGGGGGGAGCCGAAGGCCACCAGGACCCTCCTGGAGGCAGCCAGGGCCTCGGCAACACGGCCTTCTACCTCGTTTATCGGGGTCCCGAGCCTGGAGGTGGCTATCACCAGGTCGTAATCGGGCGACCTGAGGAGCTCCCTGAGGCTCCCACGGTGAATCCTGACCTCGTAGCCCCAATAATAGGGCACTTCCGAGCGCTTGACGGGCCTCAGGCGTATCAAAGGCCCCTTCTTCTCCACCCTGAACGTCATCCTGGCCCCCTCCCTGGCCCTCAGGCCCGGGGCCAGCAGGGCCCTCTCGACGCCGACGTCCACAAGGCAGCCCGAGCGTGTCTTCCTCACGACCACGCCATCCCTGAACTCGCCATCCCTAAGCTCGGACGACCTGGCCCTCAGCGGGTGATGGGGCGTCCTGAGGGGCGGTAGGATGCCAGCGTATCGGAGCTCTGGCCTCATGCCTATGAGGGCCTTGCGCAGATACTGAGGCGTCTCCATGTAGGTCAAGACGGCCCTTATGAGTTCTGCATCCCCGCCACGACCGTCCTCGTAGATCACGACCTCCTCGACCCTGAAGATGGCTGCCGAGCGGCCTATCAAGCCTATCTTGGCCGTCTTCTCCCTGAGGTGTGGCGCATCCGAGACCAGGGAGGCCGGTATGGCTATGCTGAAGGAAGGCTTCCTCTTCGGGACCAAGAGCTCCCTACGGCTGGCCAAGAGCTACACCACATTCCCTAGCCGGGCCTCGACCTTAAGGAGGAGCTCCCGCCCGACCTCGCAGCCTCAGAAGCCTTTAGGTGGGCCAGCCTGGTGGGCTCGGGCAGCTTGTGCCCCCTCACGCAGGACCTGGCGATTTTTAGGGCGGAGGAGAAGCTTACAAGGTGGCCCGGCGATATTACTATGGGCCTGCACCTGGCCTTCGACAGGTAGATGAAGCCCAGGGGCCTCCCCTCGTCATCGTATAGGAGCGTCCAGGTATCCGGCCACAGGGGCTCAAGTCGGTAGCGGCCGTAGAGCTTCCTCTTTGCAACCCCGACGGTCGGCACGCAAGCCACGACGCCCAGGTGAGTGGCTTCGCCACACCGCCTGGGGTGCGCTATGCCCTGTGCGTCCACCAGGACCACGTCGGGCTTCTTGCTCAGGCCCCTCAGGGCCTTAAGCATGGCTGGGACCTCCCTGAAGGCCAGGAAGCCGGGCACGTAAGGCAGTCTGACCTCTACCTCGGAAGTAGATACCTCCAGGACCCTTAGGTCGGGGTAGGAGAGGAGCACGCAGGCCCCGTAGGCCACATCGCCCCTGAAGGCCACGTCCACTCCGGCCACGAGTTCTATCGGTTCCTTGAAGCCATCTTCCAGCACGACCTTGGAGGCCAGGGTGAGCTGTGTCTTCTCGAGCTTCTTGAGCAGGCCCTCGGGTAGGCCCGTCCGGTCCCTCACTTCTGGCCCCACTTGCCCGTGAGGAGCCCTATTATCAGCCCTATCACCGTCCCAGCTGCCGTGGTCAGGCCCTTATGCCGGTCGTCCTTGAGGCCCGCTATCAGGCCAGCTGAGAGGCCCACGCCCGTCGTAAGGGCCGTCCAGAGGCCGGGCGCATCTTCCCTCAGGTGCCCTATCGGGCTCACGCCCGGGTCCTTGACGTCGACGTGGACCACGTAGTAGTCCTTGCCTTCTTCAACGTGGACGCAGCGCCCATCGGGCAAGGTGAGCCTGTAGTGCTTGTGCCTGAGGTGGAGGCCTATGCTCCTCCTGAAGCCGGCCTTGAGGGGGTCCTCAAGCCGGTCCTTGGGTATCTTGACCTTTATCCCGGGGTGCTTCTCAGACAGGTGCTTTATCAACTTGGCCCAATCCAGCTTCAATCCGCCTAAAGTTATGTGCGGCGGTATTTTTGTCTTACGCCCCAGCTGGCGACCTCATCCTTACTCAGAATTTTGTGGCTACCCTTTTAAGTTATGACCGTCAGGCCCCTCCCGTGATGAGGCGGGGGCTGGAGGCTAGAAAGGTGGCGTTCGCAGCCCTGATGGGCGCCCTGGGGAACTCCCTCTTCGTCATATCCCAATCCCTCCAGCTCGTATCGGGGGGCCAGGTGGCGCTTGACCTATCTCACGTGGCGACCTTCATATCGGCCCTCTACGGAGGACCCTTGCTCGGCTCCCTCGTGGGCGCCCTCGTAGGCCTCGGGCCTGGCCTCTACTTCGGCTCCGTGGCCGGGGCCATAGGGCTCTACCTGCCCATGATGGTCCTCGGCAAGTCCCTGACGGGCCTGACAGCTGGCCTGCTCTCCAGGACCCTCATGAGGGGAGGTCCCACGCCGAAGAGGGCCCTGCTGATAGTGCCCGTGTCCTTCCTGCCCGAGTGCTTCATCATAGTGGTCTTCTTCACGGTCATGTTGCCCTGGCTCTCGCCCATCTTGCCCGTCGTGCTCGTGAAGGCCTGGGTCGAGATAGCCTTCATGGCCTTCCTGATGGGCGCCCTGGCCGGGAACAAGGGCTTCTCGGACCTGATGAAAAAGTTCCTCGTCATAAACCAGGGCTTCCTGGGCTCCCTCAGGTCTCAGAACTCGTAGTAATCGCCTGGCCTCAGGGCTATCACGTCGGTCTCGGGGCTCTTCCCGGACACCAGCTTGGCGAACTCGCCAGCATCTCCGACCAAGACCGGGAAGGTCCCGTAGTGCATGGGCACCACGGCCTTAGGCTTGATGAGGGCCACGGCCTCGGCTGCCTCCAAGGGCCCCATGGTGTAGTAGCCCCCTATGGGCAGCAGGGCCACGTCAACCGGCCCGTAGAGGCGTGGTATCAGGGCCATGTCGCTGAACAAGGCCGTGTCCCCAGCGTGGTAGACGGTCCTGCCCTCGCCCTTTATGATGAATCCGACCGGGACGCCACAGGAGCAAGAGTGTATGGCCGGGAAGAGCGTTATCCTCAGCCCCTCAAGCTCCACGGTGCCCCCAACGTTCATGCCGCACACCTGCTCGGCCTTGACGCCCTCTTGCTCCGCCCTGCAGCCCACCTCGTAGACGCACACGAGCTTTGAGCCGTGCCTGCGGCATATCTCGAAGGCGTCCCCGAGGTGGTCCCCGTGGTCGTGGCTGACGCAGACCATGTCCGGCTTCTCGAGCTCCTCGAGCCCTATCGGGCAGGACGGGTTGCCCCTTATCCACGGGTCTATGAGCAGCTTCCTCCCGGCCAGCTCCAGCCAGAAGGCAGCATGGCCCAGCCACCTGAGCCTGGCCATCTCCGGCACCGTTCTAATGGCGGTGATAAGGTTTATAAGATGACGGTCTAATCCCGTAAATGCGGGGACGGGTAAGAACTCATGAATGTGAGGGACCTGATGGAGCGGGTGGCAAGGCTGTTTGACGAGATATACAGCCGTGTTTCATCGCACGCAGAGACGAGCGAGGTCACCCGCCTCAGGCTCAGCGAGGCCATGAAGGGGCGCATGAGGGGGAGGGAGCCCATGCCCGAGCGTGTTGTCGAGGAGTTCCTGAAGGTCAGGATAACCCAGGCCCTCCCGAGGACGGCGATGTCCCAGGCCGAGAAGATAGCCGACCTAGTGGATGAGGCCTTCGAGGCCTGGAAGGAATTCGTCAAAGAGGTCGGCAAGATGCTGGAGGAGGCGAAGGTGAGCTGGGACGATGTGTTCGAGGCCTCTGAGCTATTCCTCAGGGGGCCTGAGGCCATCAAGTCCTTCACAGAAATGAACCGCTCTAAGTTCTCGAACTACCTGGTCGCAGCCTCCATAGCACAGGCCACTTCGGACTTCAACATATATTCCGTGCCCACGTGCTTGAAGGCCGTGTTCCCATACGTCAGGCCGGAGAGGGCCAGGGATTACCTTGCTGAGGCGAGGAGGGCCTTCTGCCTGATATCCCTGGCCCACCTGAAGAAGATGTATAACGAGGGGAAGTGGGACGAGCACCTGATGAGGCGCCTCTCCTTCCTCGGCGAGCTGATCAAGTGAAACGCCGTCCCATCGTGCCGGAAGCCCATACGCCTTTTATTCCTCATCCCTTCCTCTCGAGGGCGGGAGGCCTTGGGAGAAGAGGAGCTGGCCAAATACTTGAGGGCGGGCGAGGTAGCAGCCGAAGTCAGGGAAGAAGTGGTCGAACAAGTGGAGGAAGGGGCCAGACTCATAGACATCTGTGAGTGGGTTGAAAAACGCATAAGGAAGCTAGGGGCCCGCCCTGCCTTCCCGTGCAACATCTCGGTGAACGAAATAGCAGCACATTACACATCTCCCCCCGGGGACGAGAGCACCATACCCCCCAAGGCCCTCGTCAAGGTGGACATAGGAGCTCACGTGGACGGCTACATAGCCGATACGGCCGTGACAATCTGCCTCGACCCCTCAAGGGAGAAGCTCGTGCTGGCCGCCAAAAGGGCCCTTGAAGCTGCCCTAAAGGAGGTCAAGCCGAACGTGAGGATTTCCCATATTTCCTCTGCCATAGAAAAGGCCATCAAGGCCTTCGGCTGCAAGCCCATTTCGAACCTAACGGGCCACAGCATGGACAGGTATACGATACACTCCGGGACCTCCATACCTAACGTGTCCTTCCACGGCCTAAAGAAGCTGAGGCCCGGGGGGGCCTACGCCATAGAGCCCTTCGTGACCGAGGGGTGGGCCTCCGGGGTTGTGGTCGAGAGGCCCCCGGTGACCATCTTCAGGCTCCTGAGGCCATCCGCCAAGGGCAAGAAGGCGGGAAGGCTGGCGAAGGTCATCTACGAGCACTTCAGGACCCTGCCCTTCGCCGAGAGGTGGTTGTGGAAGCTCGTCCCCAGGTCCAGGTATGAGGAAGCCTGGCGGGAGCTCATAGCGGACAACGTGGTCATGGGCTACCCGGTCTTCGTGGAGAAATCAGGGGCCCCTGTGGCCCAGTTCGAGCACACGGTCCTCGTCCTGGAGGACAGGTGCGTCGTGACGACCCTCAGGAGCCGGGCTTAGCTTCCTCCCTGTATATCCTGGTTATGACACGCTTGCCACCGCACCTGGGGCACTCGCCGATTTCCTCGAATATGTAATCCCCTTCCTCGAATTCCCTCACTTCCCTGAAGCCGCACTTGGAGCAAGATACCTCGGTCAGGACCCTGAAGGACCTCAGGACGGGAGGCTCCCTGCCCGCCCTCACGGACCTGGAGGCGAGCCAGGACATGGCCGTCAGGGCTATGGCCGCCAGGAGGAAATACATGCCCATCTCCTCATCGCCCCTGAAGACCTCGACCACGCTCGCAATGAGCAGGGCTATGCTGAGGGCGGAGAGGAGGAAGCCGATGGCCGGTGCCAGGGTCCTCATGCCCACCAGCTCCTACTGCCCTATCCCCATGCTGTTGCCCACCCCGACTATTATGACCTTATCGCCTTCCTCCGTCACCTCGGACAGGAGGGCCCTTATCCTCTCTATGGCCCTGTCGGCCGATTCTAGGAGCTCCTTCTTCATAGGCGAGACGGCCTCGCTTATGTCCTCCTTTATCAGCACGGCGTAGGTGGGGACGTTCAGCTTGGGCAATAGCTCCTCGACCTTGAACTTCTCCACGCCCGGCCCCCCTATGGCCACCCCTATGCCGTCTATTATGTCGCCCGTCCTCTCGCCCTCCAGCTTTATCGTGGCATCAACGAACACCACGGCCTTGACATCACCGTTCAGCTCTTCCACGAGCTTCTTGACGGCCTCCCCCGGCTTGCCCACCATGGCGCCCGGCCCCTCGGCCTTCACCACGAAGGCCCTGC
>CAZVRS010000039.1:0-7758 GCA_964630115.1 uncultured Candidatus Bathyarchaeia archaeon
TATATGAAGAAGAACAACATGGTCAAGCCCCTCCCGACGGAGAAGAAGTGCTCTAGGACGGTTCCCTTCGTCAGCTCTATGGCCACCGTGTAGAAGACCACTATCGTGGCGAAGTATTCGAGCAGCCTGAGGGGCGTGGGCATGCCAGCCACCGGGAACATCTGCTCCACAGCCTCGAAGGCCCTGGAGAGCAGGTATTTCGGTATGAGGTAGCTCGTCACGTAGGCCAGCAGGCCCGAGGCGGTGGCACGCCCTATCCTGACCAATAGGTTCTTCATGAGCCTGGCCTCAACCATGGGACATCACCTCTAGGGCCAGGTCGAGTGTGCCCAGGTGTATGTGGACGAGGAGGCGCCAGCTGGCCGTCATGTAGGCCATCTGGAGCGGTATGGAAATGGTGCCCGAGTAAACGCTCCCTGCGTCCACGGCCGTCGGGTCGGAGATGCCCGCCCTACCGCCCGTCTCGTTAATGACCTCAAGCTGGAACTGGTAGGGGAGCGGGGAGTTGTTGGCGAAGGCCAGATCCACCTGCATGGTGCTCCCCGCTATCCTCCAATCCGATATTGTGAAGCCAGACATGAGGGCTCCCCACGGGAAGGACAGGTTGGCCGTCAGGCTGGCCTCGACCATGTAGGCGTAGGTCAGCATTATGGTTATGGTGGCGTTCAGCCAGGTGTCGTTGAAGACCAACGTCCTTATCAAGGTCTCGTTCCCGACGAGCTCGGCCAGGTCTATGGCAATGGCATGTGGGACCGTCTGGTTCGTCCGGCTGCTTATGGTGAAGGGGCCCGATGAAGAGTTCGTTATCGGGGTCGGGCCCAGGGACACCTTGGACAGAATGGTCAAGCCCGTTATGTCGTGGAAGCCGTTGTTGATTATGGTTATGTTGAAGCTTACGGAGACCACGGAGCCCGTCCCAGTTATATTGGCCGAGCTTATGCTGAAGTCGAGCTGGGTGGCCGAGTAGAGGGCTGTTGCCACGAAGATGCCCATGAAGAGCCAGAGTATTCCCGTGGCTATCGAAAGGCCCCTTATCGCAAGCCTCACTACCACTCACCTCCGAGCTCAGGCTCTCCCTATCCTCAGACCGATTCCTGGTAGGCTGGGGCAGGGGGAGCAGGAGCTGGTGGGACAGGCTTCGGGGGAGCTCTGGCCGGCGCCCTGGGCACCGGCGCCCTGAAGAGCTGAACTCCCCGGCTGGTCAGGGTGACGCCAGCCCATCCCATCACGCCCAGGAACATGACCATTATGCAGCTCTTGACCAAGGGGCCTAGGACGGCCGTGAAGGCCTCCCAGGGGTTGGTGGCGCCCGTCACTAAGAGTTCGAGCTTCGTGGCCTCCACGAAGGCGCTATAGGCACAGTAGAACGTGAACAAGACCAGGCCTATCCCGACGGCCAACAGGGCTGCTCCAGCTGCCTTAGCCGCCTCCATAACTATCTCCTACCCCTATTTGCCCTCCAGCTCCTTTATAAGCCTCTCGGCCGGCTTCTCGGAGGGCCTCGGAAGGGCTTTAGAGCCCAAGTATATCAGGCCCGAGCCAGCCAGGTTGAGGATGGAGAGCAGCAGGGCCAGCACGGATGCCTCAAGCAACGACCTGAGGCCCATGCGCCCTCCAAAGGCCAACTCTAGGCCCAACAGCCTGGTCAGCAGCTCTAGGAAGTTTATGTTCAAGGGCCACTTTACCCCTGCGCCCCCCGAGATGGCCAAGAACGCCTGGTAGGCCGTGGAGAAAGCAATCAATATGAGGAGGACCCCTAGAGCTAAGGCCAGGGCGCCGAGCACGGCACGCATCAAGGTCGCCCGTAGGGATGCCCGGGCATTAAATAAGCCTTGGCCTCCCTCTCGCAATTCTTAATAAGCCTGGCTTCCTAACTCCCGCAGGGCCCCGATGAGGGTTTTCAAGGTAGTGTTGGCCGGGGACGGCGGGGTCGGCAAGACCACTCTCCTCGATGCCTTTAGGCTAGGCAAGTTCCTCCAGCATAAGACCACCATAGGCTTGAACATAAGCCTCTGCACGGTAGACCTGGGGCGTGGAGTGAAGTGCAAGCTAATCGTGTATGACCTTAGCGGCCAGCCGAGGTTCGTGAGGCTGGCCCACGAGATACCACGCATCCTGAGGGGGGCCCATGGGGCCATACTGGCCTTCGACCTCTCGTCCTTCACGACCCTACTGACCCTAGGCCAGTGGGCCGAGGTGATAAGGAAGGTGAACGGGGACATACCGCTGGTCCTAGTGGGCACCAAGGCCGACCTAGAGCCGGAGGTGAGCGACAACGACATTAAGGAGTTCTTGGAGAAGCTGGGGGCCGTGGCCTTCGTGAAGACCTCTTCCAAGCTCATGTTAAACGTGGACAAGCCCTTCAAGCTCTTGGCCAAGATGATGATGGAGAAGCAGGGCGCTATACGCCATTATCAGTTAGGTTTATGAGAGGTGAAAGGCGAGGCAGGGATGGAAGTGGAGGATGGGCGGGGTGACCAAGACAGAAGAACTCAGGAACCTACTGCTCTCGATAAGAGATGAAGTCCCGGGCGTCAGGGCCCTGGCCGTCATAAGCTACGATGGGTTCGTCATAGAGAGCTTCATGCCGTCCAGCGTGGATGAGGACCTCATGGCCGCCATGGGCTCTTCCGTCCTGAGCATAGCGGAGAGGATGGGGATAGACCTAGGCCTAGGAGACTTCGAGCTCGGGATAGTATCCGGCTCGGATGGCTACCTCCTCCTGACGAAGGCGGGCAAGGAAGCCATACTGATAGTCCTCGTGAACAAGGACGTAAAGCTGGGCGTGGCCCTATACTCCGTGAAGAAGGCCGCCAACGAGGTGGCCAAGCTGTTGGAGGGCATTCCGGTGGGAGAACTCGTGGCCTCGAGGTGGGCCGAGAAGATCTAAGGCTATCCCTGACCTGAGGAATACTCGAGGAGGCTCTTCTGCACCCATTCCTCTCTCTTGACCGCCTTGAGGTCTTCCTCGGTTACCCTCGCACCCAGCTGCTCCTTTATGCTCAGGGCCAGCTTGGGCCCTATGCCCGGGACCTTCAGGAGTTCCTCCACGGGCGCCCTCCTCAGGTCATCCAGGCTCCTGAAGCCGGAGGCGTAGAGGAGCCTGGCCCTGACACGCCCTACGCCCTTGAGGCTCACGAGCGGGAGTAGCTCCTCCCTGACGCCGTGCTCGACCCTCTTCATGAGGACCGTCAGCCTCACGGCCGCATCCTTACGGCCGAACAGGAGGGCCAGCTCCCTCGAGGCGTATAATAGCCAGCGGCCCGTCTCCACGAGCCTGTATAGGTCCCCGGGTTGGACGTCGAATTCCCTCATTATGGCGTCCTCGGGCTCTTCCTCTATCCAAGCCTTCAGCGCCCTGGCCACCTTGAGCTCGCCCAAGAACTCCTCGAAGCCTATGGCATCCAGCTCAGGGTCCGGGGGAGCGAAGAACAGCTCTCCCTCGTGCTCGTCCAAGAAGGCCGCAAGCTCCTCAAGCTCACGCCTGTAGGGCCTCAGCTTGGGCCACATATCCGGCGTGTGCGCTATAAGGTGGAGGAAGCTCAGGTCCGTGAGCTCCCTGGGGCCCGGGCCCGTGAGGGCATCCCTTATGATGACGGCCGTCTCCGGGTCCACGTAGAGCTCCGAGACCCTCTCCCCGAAGCGGGTGGCCCTGAGGCCCTCCCGGTCCCTGATGACCATGCCTTTTTCCTCGAGGAACGACAGGGCCTTCTTCACCACGAACCTCATGGTCCCAAGGCCATACTGATGGGCGTAGAAGGTCTTGGAGAAGAAATCCCAGAGCTCTTCCTCCGTCCTGGCGTAGCCAGCCGCTATGCTGGCTAAGACGTGCGGCCTCACCGCCTTCTCGCTCGCCAGCTTGGACCATATGCGCTCCGGCTCGGCTTCCACGTAGGCCCTCATGAGGAACTCCTGTTCTTCCTCCGTCCGAGCCAAGATGACGGCCTCGCCTACCTCATCATATCTCGGCCTGCCGGCCCTGCCCACCATCTGCTTGTAATCGAGGACGCTCATGTCGTAGTAGCCGTATCCGGGCTCGTAGCGCCTGTAATCGTATATGACGACTGTCCTGGCCGGGAGGTTGACGCCGTAGGCAAGGGTGGGCGTGGCCGTGAGGACCTTTATGTGGCCGAACCTGAACTCCCGCTCTATCAACCGCCTGTGGGGCCCGCTCAAGCCAGCGTGGTGGAAGGCAACCCCGTGCCTGACCAGCTCGGCCAGGAGCTCGCTGAGCCTCGTCTTCTCGCCCAGGGAAAGCACCTCATCGGCCACCCTGGCCAGGAGGTCCCTCAGGGCGTTCGACAGCCTTTCCTCCACGAAGTTGGCCAGCTTCTTCGCCATGCTGACGGCCCTGCGCCTCGTCCCGACGAATATGAGGGCCTGCCCTCTCAGCCTGAGCGTCCTGTCTATCAGGGCGTGCAGCGGCCTGTTGACGCCATCGGGGCCCAGGTCTAGGACCTCGCCGTCCTTGAACCACACCTCGCCCTTGTAGAGGACGCCCTCCCTGAGCTTCACGGGCCTCCAATCAGTATCGACCATGCTGGCGTCCAGCCACTCGGCCAGCTCGTCGGCGTTGCTGACCGTGGCCGAGAGGGCCAGAACCTGGACGCCCGGGTTGACCTGCCTCATCCGGGCCAGCACGACCTCGAGGGTGGGCCCCCTGTCCGGGAAGGTCAGCAGGTGCACTTCATCGGCCACGATGAGCGATACCTGCCTCACCCAAGGAGGCCTGTGCCTCAGGATGGAATCTGCCTTCTCGTTCGTCGTGATTATTATGTCCGCACTTGCCAGCTCGAGCTCGGGGCTATCGTAATCGCCCGTCGATATGGCCACTCTGACGTGGCTGCCGTCCGGCTTCCTCACGGCCTCGAAACGCTTGAACTCGTCATACTTCTCGTTCGCCAGGGCCCTAAGGGGCGTCAGGTAGAGGACCTTGCCCCCACGCTCTAGGACGTGCTTCATGGCACATAGGATGGCCACGAGCGTCTTGCCCGAGGCCGTCGGGCTGGCCAGGACCAGGTTCCGGCCATCTAGGACGCCGGACCTTATGGCCTCTTCTTGGGGAGGGAAGAGCTCCACTATGCCCTGCTCCCTCAGGATGGCCTTTACCTGCTCGTCGATCGGCAGCTCGTCAACCCTCAAGCCCCACGCCTCACACCTTCCTGAACCTACCTGGCCTGACCTCAAATATCATGCCGTCCCTCAGCAGTATGCCCAATAGCCTCCTTATGTCAGATTCGCTCAGGCCCTCCGGCTCTAGCTCGTGTATCAAGTCTTCCTCGCTCACGCCATCCCCTTCGTCCAACCTGCCTATGGCATCTACCACGAGCTGGAGCTTGTCCCTTAGGCTCTTAGGCTTACCGGTCATTATGACATCTATGTCGAGCTTTTTCGTCTCCAAGTCGATGCCGACCTCCTGGAGGGACTTCTTCATTATGTTTATGGCTGCCTCGGCATCTTCGGCCGTCACGTATTCCCTGAGGGCCGCACGGGCCCTCGCCTCGGCGATCCTTATGAGGGACTCGAGCTGCCTGGCCGTTATGGCTATCGGGGCACCTTCTTCCTCGCTCTTAGAACGCATCTGGAGGTAGAAGTCCCTTATCTTCTCTATGGCCTCATCCGTCAGCTTGGGCTCGATCATCTTGGCGTAGCTGATATACTTGCGTAAGAGCTCGGGTGGTATGGGCGGCTCGAGGCTGGCCTCCCGGGCCCTGTGCGTCTCCAAGATGTGCTCCGCCATGTGGGCATCACGCTCCTTCTCCGGCACGTCCCTTATGACGAATATCAGATCGAAGCGGGAGAGTATGGTTATCGGGAGCGAGATGTTCTCCACCACGGACCTGTAGGGGTCATAACGGCCTAAAGCGGGGTTTGCAGCTGCTAAGACGGCCGTTCTGGCATTTAGAGTGGCCACGATGCCTCCCTTTGCTATGGATATCGTCTGCTGTTCTAATGCCTCGTGAATGGCAACCCTGTCCTCGGGCCTCATCTTCTCGATCTCGTCTATGCAGTTATGGACCATTATGCCTTCAGCGACGAAGTTGTGCGTCTCAGGCACATATAGGTCGTAGACCCAGCCCTCATAGCTGACCTTTTCAACGCTCACGATCTCGTCCAAGAAATATCCCCTCTTGGCCAAGAACTCCTCGAGTTGGCGTCTGGCATTCGGCTTCATGAGGTCCCCGGCCCTCTCCAGTATCTTCCTCACTTGGGTCTCGGTCGGCCACCGTGATCCTGTCGTGTATTCCCAGATCACGGAGGATAGTCCTCTCCTGGCCACCTCACCTGACCAAGCTCCATCGAAGGCCGTGCTCAATAATTCAGAGACGGGCTTAATGGGTAGTCTCTCGGATATGCCGCTTATGTCCCTGATCCTGTTGGGCATCTCCTTCCGGGCCTTCAGGGCCAAATCACGCAGGTTATCGAGGAGTATTGTGCAATCACGTCTGGAACTCACGACCACACGGTTGTTATCAGCGTCATAATGGCCGTAAACCCCGAATCTCCTCAGGGCCAGCAATAAGTTCAGATTGGCCTCCCTGCTCCCTCCGAAGGTGAATACGACGTTTATGCTCATGTAGGACTTCCCCTGCTTCTTAACTGTCTTGACGCTGACACAGCCGTCCGAGTCTAGGAGACCCGCTAGAAAGCCACGCAGGAATTCCAGAGGCATTATCGGCAGCTTCTCTAAGTTCTTACCTAGGCTCTTCAACAGCAGGATGAGTGCTTTCCTCCTGGTCCTCCAGAACTTGACGACCGACTCGACTTTCCGACCCCGGATCTCGGCCTTGACTTCTGCCTCATATAGCCTAGGCTGGTCCTTGAAGAGGGAGCGCCAGTGAGCGAAGAAGGTCTTGATCAAGTCGTCGTGCTTTACGGATTGAGAGACGTAGGTAACCTGTTTGCCACCTCCTGATCGTGTGATAGCACCGTCTCCCGTGATGAAGCCGAGGATGTAGCCCAGACGGCCGTCCAGCCTGGCCGGGAGTTCCGTCCTGTAGTATTTGTGCGGCCTTGACCTCCACTTCTCATACAATCTTAGAGCTTTGCACATGAGCTTTAGCTCCCTCAAAGTGGGCTGGATGTGCCTTCCATGCTTGGACTCGTAAAGCACGTGCCTTGACACACCTAGTTCTTCAGCCATCTTACTGATCGAGCCGAAGACCTTAACGGCCTTTTCCCGTAGCTCAGCACGTTCCTCGTCCGTCAGATATACCTTGCAATCCTCGGGCATAACGTCCCAAGTTAATAGCTCACGTGGCGGCTCGGGCAGCTTGAGCGGAGCCACCACCAAATCACCGGGCTTGAACTCACCAGCTGGCCTCCACGTCAGATCACTTCCGCTCAGGAGTAAGTGGTCATCGGTCAGCAAGATCTCAAAGCCGGATCTCAAGCGCAGCTTGAGAAGCGTCCCCCTATGCCATTTCCTCCTGATGAGCGTGGCCCTACGCCAGCCGACCTTGCCATCTGCCTCTAGAGAAGCGACCATCACGTCTATTGGCGCTATCTCAGCCCTATCTGAGCCACAGATGACCGGCTCAAAACGTGCGTTCTCCGCCAGATCCACTATCCTGACCACGCCCGAATCGGTAAGGACGTGCGTGTCGGGGTGAAGGCAGGCGACCCCCTTATCAGCCAGGACTAACGCACCGGCCTCAAGGCTCATGCCTCCACCTGCTTCCTTCACGACAGCCGCCGTTAATCCAGCCGCCGTGCTCCCCCTCCCGCTCGTGTAGAGGCCCCTGGGGGCTATCCTGG
>CAZVRS010000040.1:0-7747 GCA_964630115.1 uncultured Candidatus Bathyarchaeia archaeon
GGCTGCCGTAGGCGGGCCCGAGGAGGTGGGTGGTGAAGTGGCGGAAAAGAAGGGAGGAAAAGGCGGCTTTGAGCCCAGGATAGTGGCCTTCTGCTGCAACTGGTGTGCTTACGCTGGTGCCGACCTCGCTGGCGTGAGCCGCATCCAGTATCCGCCCACGGTCAGGATAATAAGGGTCATGTGCACGGGCATGGTAGATGAGAGCTACATCCTGAAGGCCTTTGAGGCCGGGGCCGATGGCGTCCTCGTGGCCGGCTGTCACCCCGGCGATTGCCACTACATATCCGGCAACCTTAAGGCCGAGAAAGAAGTCGAGAAGACGAAGAAGCTCTTGGACCTCATAGGCATAGGGAGCGATAGGCTAAGGCTCGAATGGGTCTCGGCTTCTGAGGGCGAGAAGTTCGCCCGTGTCATAAGGGAGTTCACGGAGCAGCTGAAGGAGATAGGGCCCAGCCCCCTGAGGCCCGGATCGGGCCGCCTAGAGAGGGACGGGGGCGAGGTCCTCGAGGCCCGAACTCCCGAGGCCCCCAGGTCCTTTGTCGACGAGGTCCTCTCCGGCGAGTTCATGTGGAAGTGCCTCGGCTGCTACCTCTGCCACCCCACTTGCCCGGGCGGCCTCAGGATAGCCGAGATCATCAGGGCAGCCAGGTCCCAGGCCCCCAGGGAGCAAGTGGACCTGATGAGCGCCCACGGCGCCGTCCCCCTGATATGGGCCAGGATGATGGCCAACCCAGCCGTGAAGCCGAACAAGCTGAGCTGGCTTGAGGGCGTTGAGGTATCCGGTAAGGGCGATGTCATGTTCTTCGTGGGCTGCATGCCCTTGTTCGAGGTCGAGTTCGAGGACCTAGCCCTCAACTCGACCCAGATGGCCTTGAACGCCATAAGGATACTGAACAAGCTCGGCATAAAGCCAGCCGTATCGGCCGAGGAGAGGTGCTGCGGCCACGACCTCCTGTGGACGGGCGACTTCGAGAACTTCGAACGCCTGGCCAAGCTCAACGTAGAGGCCATAAAGGCCACGGGCGCCAAGACGGTCATAACGGCTTGTCCCGAGTGCTACAGGACGCTCAAGGTGGATTACGCCGACCTGCTCGGGGGCCTGGACTTCGAGGTCAAGCACATATCCGAGTTCCTATACGAGGCCCTCCAGGAGGGGAAGCTGAAGTTCGAGAAGGAGCTGGCCAGGAAGGTGACCTATCACGACTCGTGCAGGCTCGGGAGGCACATGGGCATTTACGAGGAGCCCAGGGCCATCCTGAAGGCCATACCCGGCCTCGAGCTGGTCGAGATGGAGCGCAACAGGGAGGAGGCAGCCTGCTGCGGGATGAGCGCATGGCTCCTCTGCGGCGAGGTCTCCAAGAAGCTCCAGCTCGAGAGGCTCAAGGAGGCTAGGGCCACGGGCGCTGAGCAGCTCGTCGTGGGCTGCCACAAGTGCAAGATACACTTCACGTGCGTCCAGAACGAGAAGGTCCCGCCCGGCTACGAGGACGTCAAGGATGTCAAGGTGGTGGAGCTCACCGAGCTCGTGGCAGAAGCCATGGGCCTTTCCTGATGGCCCCTCAGGACAAAGGCAACCTCTTTCACCACTCGACTGAAACCTCCTTCTTCACAGGGGCCTTCTTGCCGTCGGGGCCGGGGCAAATAAGCGCTTTTCCACCCCAGCCGGGCCATGAGGTTTAAGAAGCCCCCGTCCGAGGTTAGGTCGGCCGGAAGGAACGGCCATGGGGTTGGACGGCCTGAAGGCGTTATGCTTAGAACAAGTGCCACCGGGCAGGCTAAAGGCCCTCATGGCCTTAGGGCCGGGCGCCTTCGGCTACGGGAGCCCGGGCGAGGTAGTCCTCATGGCCCTCGTGGACGGGCTCAGGCCGAAGATGAGATACACGAGGCTCAACGAGGCCTTCCTCCTCATGGTCGACGCCAGGCTCTTCAAGATGGACGTGAAGAAAGGGCTCCTCGGCGACCTCCTGGCCGACAAGCTGCTGACGCCCTACCTGGCCCTCGAGGGGGCCGATTACCTCAGGAGGCTTGAGGTGGCCTTCAAGCAGAGGGTGATAAAGGAGCTCTTGTCTAACCTAATCCTCGACCTGCCGGAGTTCGCAAGCGAGATATACATAGATCCCAGGTATTTCCTCTACGAGGCCATCTTCAGGATGGGCCGGGTGATGCCCCTATCGGCTTATATGTTCGCCAACCTCTTGGCCAGACGTGAGGACAGGCTCGCCAACGAGGCCAAGGTCATGGAGGGCTTCAAAGAGGCCATCAGGGCCCTTGAGGCCTCCGGATACCTGAGGCCCGAGGGAAGCTTCGTGAGGCTGGGCGAGGAAGCCCTGAGGAAGGGCCTTGGGGGCCTGAGGAAGCTCTTCTTCATAGACGAGCTGGCCTACGGGCTTGGCGAGACCATAAGGGGCCTGAGGAGGCTTGTGATGAAGGTGCTCCCCGGCCTGGCCAAGGCCTACGTGCTTGAGAAAGAGGCCTTCCTGAGGAGGTTCGGGGGGAGAGGCGAGCTGAGCCCCCTGAGCGAGCTCCCGAGGCCAGATGACTTCTTGCTCCTCAAGACGCACTTGGGCCTTAGGCCTGCCTTCGCCAAGGCCGTCCTGGAAGAGATAGCTCAGCTCCTCGGGCCCATCGGGAAGAAGGACGACGTCAAGATATCGGAGATAGGAGGGTCCCTGAACGTCGTTTACCTGGTCTCCGTGAAGGGAGAGTCCGGCAGGGTCCGGCTCGTGGTGAAGAAGTTCAAGAACTGGAACAACCTGAAGTGGCTGTCCCTCAGGCTCTGGTCCTTCGGCGCCAAGAAGTTCGTGATATCTGGCCGGACTAGGCTCAAGCGTGAATACAGCATGTGCAACCTATTGGGCGAGCTGGGCTTCCCGGTCCCGAGGATACTCCACGTCGACCTGGCGACCAACACGCTCGTTGAGGAGTTCATAGAGGGCTCCAACTTAGCCGAGCCCATGAGGGCCTTCATGTTCGGGGAAGGAGACGGCCGTTCCTTCCTGGCCTTGGTGGAAAAGGCTGGCCAGCTGGTGGCCGGGATACACTCGCACGACGTAACGCTCGGCGATTGCAAGCCCGAGAACTTCATAATCGATCGTGAGGGCAGGATATACCTCGTCGACCTGGAGCAGGCCTCGGTGGGCGGCGACAAGGCCTGGGACGTGGCCGAGTTCCTATACTACTCGGGCCATTTCGTCCCCAGCCTGGCGGCAGAGGAGGCCTTCGAGCCGATAGCCAGGGCCTTCCTCAGGGGCTACCTGAGCGCTGGGGGCTCGCCCGAGGTCGTGAGGAAGGCCTCTTCCGTGAAGTTCGCCCGTGTCTTTAGCGTGTTCACGCCCCCGCAGGTCATGAAGGCCATAAACAAGGCCTGCAGGGAAGAGGCAGATTGAGGCTCCCCCTCTTCAGGTCGGCACCCGGGACCTGGTGCACTTGCCCTCCCAAGTATAACCTGAACGTCTACAAGGGACGTTGTGCCCACGGCTGCCTATACTGCTATTCGGTAAAGTTCCCGGCCTTTAAAGAAGGGCCGCCCGAGCCTAGGAAGGACCTGGCCTCTAGGATAGAGGCCATGGCGAGGAACACGAGGCCGATCATGCCCGTCATGGTGAGCGATTGCACAGACCCATACCAGCCCCTGGAGGCCGAGCTAAGGCTGACGAGGAAGTGCCTTGAGGTCCTCATGAGGCAGGGCTTCCCGATACTGATCGTCACGAAGTCGGACCTAGTGGTCCGTGATGCCGATGTCCTGGCCGGGGGGAAGTGCGTCGTATCCATCACCATAACGACCTTGGACGAGGAGCTGGCTAGGCGCATGGAGCCCGGGGCCCCAAGCCCTTCGAGGCGCCTGAGGGCCCTGGAGAAGCTATCCGAGATGGGCTTCTACGTCACGGCCAGGGTTGACCCCATATTGCCCGGCCTGAACGACGATCCAGCGGGCCTTAAGGAGTTGGTGGACGCCATAGCTGATGCTGGCGCCAGGCAGGTGACGAGCTCCACATTCAAGCCCGTCAGGGGCACTTTGAGGCTCATCAGGGAGGCCGACGAAGGCATCTACGAGGTCATAAAGGGGGCCTACGAGAAGGCCAGGTGGATAGGCGGATACCTCTACCTGCCCGATGGAGAGCGCTACAGGCTGATGAGGGCCGTGAGAGACCTGGCCGTCAGGAGGGGCCTTGATTTCGCCGTCTGCCGTGAGGGCTTCACGGACCTGAACACGGCCGTATGTGATGGGACGGGGCCCCTGAGGCGGGGAGGCCTTGATGCCTTCCTCAGGGGCCGAAGATGAACGTGAGGGAGAAGTGCATCCAGAACCAGGAGGCCGGTATGGGCAGTAGGGACCCGGCCAGGACTTGTTTCACGTCGTGTTGGCCCAGCCTGACCCTGGACCAGCAGACGGGCAACAGGAGCAAGTAGAGCCAGGCCATCTGCGGGCCTAGGGCGTAGACGAGGCACGTGGTCGGGCCAGATATGCCTGCTGCGTGGATGCTTATCTTCCAGGACAGGTTTATGGCCAACATTATGGCCGTTATGAAGGCGTAACAGGTCATCAGGCCCAGGGCCTCCTTGGGAGCCTTGGTCAGCACGAGCGAGTAAGCACCGGCCATGTAGGACGATATGGCACCCATGAAGGGGAGGCTCCTCTCCTCCCTCCTCGACACGCAGAGGTCGCCCACCAAGCCGGCCCTGAGGCAGGCCAGGACGACCAAGACGGGCATCACGCTGGCGAATACTATGGATAAGAGGAGCGACGTGAGGAGGTCGCAGCGGTCCTGGCACCTGTATGAGAGGAGAAGGAGGAAGCAGAAGGCAGCATAGGCTGGAGCACTCAGCACGGCCTCTATGGCTTTCGCTAGCCCCTCCGACCCCCTCATGTCGCCCTCCGTCTCCACAAGGGGTTTATAAGGAGTTCGGGCCACCGGCTCGGCCCGCTGGGCTCTCCCTCACCCATCGGAAAGCCTACTGCCTCACGGCCGATGGCCCAACAGGGCTTCCGCAGAGGCCAATTTAAAGCTCAGCCCCCGAGGGTATCCCGGCTTTGGAAGCGGAAGTGGCCGTGGTGGGAGCTGGTCCGACGGGCCTTCTGGCGGCCGGGGAGGTGGCTAAGGCAGGGCTTGATGTCGTGGTCTTCGAAGAACACGGCCAGGTCGGTGTCCCCGTCCACTGCGCTGGCCTGCTCAGCCTGAAGGGCCTGAGGGCGCTCGGCTTCAGGGAGGACGAGGACTTCGTGTTGAACACCTTCAGGGGGGCCATCCTCTACTCCCCATCCGGTTTTAAGCTCCGCATAGAGGCCAAGAGGCCCCTGGCCTGCGTGGTCGACCGCAGGGCCTTTGACGTCGAGCTGGCGTCTAGGGCCGAGTCGGAGGGGGCCCGCCTGCTCTTGGGCAAGCAGGTCAAGCACATATCGGCCAGGGGGGCCCGTGTTTTCCTCAGGGGGCCCTGGGGCTCTATGTCCTGCCGTGCCTCCGTGGTGGCCGAGGGCTTCAGGTCAAGGCTCGTGAGGGTGCTGGGCCTCAAGACCATAAATTGGAAGGCCGTCCTGCCAACGAGCCAGGTTGAGGTAAGGGCGCCCGGCCTTGAAGAGGACTTCGTGGAAATCCACTTGAGCTCCCGTGTGGCACCCGGCTTCTTCGCCTGGGTCATACCGCTCGGGGACGGGAGGGCCCGGGTCGGGCTTGCCTGCAGGGGCCTTGACCCCAGGGAGGCCCTAAGGTCCTTCCTCAAGCGCAGGCTCGGCCTAGTGGTTGACCGGGCCCCCTACTCGGGCTCCGTCCTCAAGTGCGGTCCCATACCCAGGACCTACTCCGGCATGGTGGCCGTGGTAGGTGATGCAGCTGGGCAGGCCAAGCCCACCACGGGCGGTGGCGTGGTCCTCGGGGGCATCTGCGCCATCTTGGCTGGCAGGGAGATCGTGAGGGCCCTGGAGGAAGGCCGTGGGTCCCTGGCGTCCTACGAGCTGGCCTGGAGGAAGGCCCTGTGGCCCGATTTCAAGGCCATGCTGGCCCTGAGGAAGATGTTGGACGCTATGCCGGACCGGCTGGTAGATACGGCCGTCCTCCTGGCGGACGAGAGCGCCCTGAGCAAGATGGCCGAGGATCGGCTTGACATGGACAGGCAATCTACATTCCTGCGTGCCCTGCCCAGATATCTATTCGCCTGCCTCTTCGGCTTGGCCAGAAGGGCCCTTTCCTTCCTCAAGCGATTTTAAGAAGGCCCTGAGGGCCTCAACGTTCCATGGGTGCTTGCTCTTCCTCCTCACGTCGACCCTGAGGCCCAGCTTCCTGGCCTGCTTGACGGTGAGCCCTACTTCCTCGAGCTCTGGCACGCTGAACCCACGCCCGATCCTCAGGCCCGGGTCGGCTCCCCCATACTTTATCAAGTGCGGCCTCTTCACCACGGGCTTGGGGACCTCGCCTCCCATGTGGCCCACCCCAGGGGCCCGGGCGGAGGGCGATTTAAGATATGTGCTTGCCCTCCCACGTGCAATACTCATAAGAGGCTTTCCCACCGGACGGTTGAGGTAGGACGGGTTGGTGGAGCCGGGCGTGAGGGAGCTCCTCCTGAAGGCAGCCCTCCTGAACGCCATCAAGCACGGGGGGAAGGCCAAGCTAGGACCTGTCCTCGGCAGCTTGTTCAGCGAGAGGCCCGACCTAAGGCCCTCGGCCAGGCAGCTGATACCCGTGGCCAAGGAGGTCGTAGAAGAGGTCAACAAGATGAGCCCGGCCGAGCAGAAGGCCCTGTTGGAGGAGAAGTGGCCGGGGGCCCTGGAGGCCGAGGAACGTGGGGAAGGCGAGGAACGTGAGAAGGGACTGCCTCCCCTCCCGAACGTTGAGAAATACGAGCGTGTCGTGACCAGGTTCGCCCCGAACCCGGATTGCGTCCTCCACCTCGGCTCGGCCAGGGCCCTCGTGCTCAGCCACGATTACGCCAGGATGTATAAGGGCCTCTTCTACCTGCGCTTCGAGGACACGGACCCCAGGACGAAGTCGGCCAGGCTAGAGTTCTACGATGCCATACTGGAGGACCTGGAGTGGCTTGGCTGCAAGCCAGATAAGGTGTTCATACAGAGCGATAGGCTGCCCATATACTATGAGCATGCCGAGAAGCTCATAAGCATGGGGAAGGCATACGTCTGCACTTGCCCCAGGGAGCGCTTCAGGGAACTCGCCATGGCCTGTAAGCCATGCCCGTGTAGGGAACTGCCTGTCGAAGAACACTTGGAGCGTTGGGAATCCATGTTGGATGGCACGTTCGGCGAGGGGGAAGCGGTCGTGCGTGTGAAGACGGACCTCACGCACCCCAACCCGGCCGTGAGGGATTGGCCAGCGCTCCGCATAATAGACCCGGAGAAGCACCCGCACCCCAGGCCCGAGGTCCGTGAGAAGGGATACCGTGTCTGGCCCCTCTACAACTTCGCCTGCGGTATCGATGACCACCTGATGGGCATAACGCACATAATAAGGGGGAAGGAGCACATGACGAACGAGATAAGGCAGCGCTACATGTATGCCCACTTCGGCTGGCATTACCCAGAGGCCATCCACTACGGCCGCCTGAGGATAACGGGGGCCGTGTTAAGCAAGTCCAAGATAGTGAGCGGCGTCCAGAAGGGCCTCTTCACGGGCTGGGATGACGTTCGCCTGGCCACCCTCAGAGCCCTCAGGCGCCGTGGCATAACGCCGGAGGCCATAAGGAAGCTCATGCTCGAGATAGGCCCCAAGCCAGCGGACATAACGATAAGCTGGGAGAACCT
>CAZVRS010000041.1:0-7731 GCA_964630115.1 uncultured Candidatus Bathyarchaeia archaeon
GCCTGCTCGGGGCTGGCGACTTGCGGTGCTCGACCGAGAAAGGCGCCATGTGGTATCGGCACCTGAGGACGGCCCTGTCCGGAAGGCCCAGGTGCCTTGGGTGCATTTCCTTCGGTCCGTAGACGGCCGCCAGGACCTTCGTGTTGCCCTGCTCCACGTATGCAGAACCATCTGCGTTCGCCAAGACGTCAACCTCTATGTGGAGCGGCCTAAGCTCATCTGGCCTGCGGCCGTCCACCCTCCTGCCTTCGTCGTCTATGAGCCTGGGTTTCTCATGGGACAAGGCCCTACCCTTCCTTCACGCAAGAACGGGGGTTTGTTAAAAAGCCTTTTGTGGCGTTGAAAAAGGACCAGGCCCAAATGGCTTATCACGACCTCAGGTCCCTTCTCAAGGATTCGTAGGCTGCCAGTATCTTCTCCTCCTCATTACGCCAGTTATACTTGCCAGCCACGGCCCTCTTGCCGTTCTCCCCGAGCTCCCTGGCGTATTCGGGGTCCTCAAGTAACCTGATTATGGCGTCTGCTATCTGCTCCACGTCCCTCGGGTCCACCAGTATCCCGCAGTTGGCTTCTTTAACGACCTCCCTCAGGCCGGGGAGATCGCTGGCCACCACGGGCAGGCCAGCCCTCATGTATAGGAAGAGCTTGGAAGACCTCTTGCCAGCCCCAGGCGCCACGTGAAGGTAGGTGCACAAGCCCACGTGGCAGACCGACAGGTATGTGTGGAGCTTCGGGTAGGGGACCACGCCTAAGAAGTCCACGTGCCCTTCCAGGCCGTGCTCACTTATGAAGGACAGGGCCTTCCTCATGAACGACTCATCGGAGGTATCGCCTATCAAGAGCAGCTTGACGTTCGGTATTTCCTCCCTCACACGTTCTATGGCCCTTATCATGTTGAAGCAGCCCCTGGGCTCGTTTATGACGCCCACGTAGGCCACGAGCTTCCAGCCCCCGTATTTCCTTAGGAGCTCCCTCCTGAGGTCGTCATCTACTTCTGCGTCCGCCTCCGGGACCGTCTGTATCACGACGACATCGTCCACGACGCTCTTATACTTCCTGTAGAGCACGTCGCCAACGCAGTCTAAGGTGAAGACCAGGTCGGCAAACCTTCTGACCAAGGAGAGCTCGAAGGCCTGGTGGACCTTCCATATGGCCGTCAAGAGCGTGGAATCGGCGGGCACCTCCAGGTAGTTGGAATATGACCTCACGGTCGAATACGTGTAATCGTCTATGCTCACGTAGACCAGCTTCCTCTTCCCGCCCAACAGGCCCTTGGCCAAGGCGCCCGCAAGCAGGCCGCAGGGGTGGAAGCAGTGGTAGATATCGGCCCTCACCTTGGCGGCCCTCAGGGCGAAGGGCAAGGCCGCTATGAGGATCTTGGCCACGACCAGGAGCGGTGCCAGCGCCTCGTGGAGCCCCCTCGGGAAGAGCTTGGGCACCTTGTCCCTTATCTCGAACGGCCAGGGCCTCGGTATCCTGCTGACCCTGATGGCCTCTTTCTCCTCGTAGCTCGGGCTCCTTCTGGCCGACCTAGAGCATAAGGCACATACCTTGAAGCCGTGCTTGACGAGCGTCCTGGCCATCTTATACATCATGGGGAACGACCAGATGTCGGCCGCCCTTGTGGATATCATACATACCCGGATGTTGTCTTCCTCCCTCTCTGGGTGATCGTTTCTTTGAGAGCTGCGGGCTGTCCTCGGCATTCCCTAGTCCATGGGCGGCACGTTTTTAAAAAATTAATGCTCCATGGACTACGGACCTCGCTGGAGCACCCACAGGAGGCGGTGAGCATGGGGTTCGCAATCGTGCTGCCTGCTCATAATGAGGAGCAGATGTTGAAGAGGACGCTGCCTTCCATAACGAACCTGGAGCCAGATGAGATAATCATCCTCTTGGATAGGTGCACCGATGGGAGCGAGGAGGTGTGCAAGCGCCTGGCCCCCGACGCCGAGCTGATCGAGGTCAAGGAGCGCTCGAGTTGGAAGCACCAGATAAACTACCTGTATGCCCTGGGCATAGGGCTGGCCGAGGAGCACGTGGTCCTTCTGGCCCAGGCCGACGTTAGCCTCGACCCGAGGATAAGGGGCCTCATCCACTACGCCGAGGACCACGTGGTATCGTTCCGATACCTGCCCTACCTCGGCTGGAACACCTTCACCATATTCGTCCAATCCCTATTACCCTTCGTTAGGAAGCTGAGCGGCGTCCTGGCCTTCCCGAGGGATTGGCAATTCAAGTATGAGCTCATAAGCGATTCGGAGCTGGAGTTCGATACCGAGGTGGGCTACAAGGTCCAGAAATACGGCCTCCCCTACATCTACTTCAGGACGGCCTGTTGGAACCTCAGGTATAGGTATGGCCCCCAGCGCCTCTACGAGGTGGGGCGTGCCAGGAGGCTGCTCGGGAGGCCCCTCTGGACCACGGCCCTCGTCAGCATGGCCAGGCTCCAGCCGGCCGTCCTAATAGGCTACCTGAGGGCCCGTGAGGCCGTCAAATCCAACTTAGCTCCTCGAGCCTGGAGAGGACGTAGCTCCTTATGAGCTCCTCCGTCTCGCCCAAGGGCCTGTCCGTGTTTATTACGGCGAAGCCGAGGGCCTTTCCTATCCTCCTGAATTCCTCACGCTCGACCCGATAGTGCTCCTCCGTGTATCTGTAATGCCAGCTCCTCTGGCTCACCCTCCTGACAGCCAACTCTGGCTCTAGGTCGAGGATGATGCCTACCTTGGGTTTTATCAACATGCACAGCCTATCTAGGAGCCAGACCCCGTAGCCCAGGGCCTTGTATTTCACGTAGTTGTCCCACACGAACCTATCGCATACCACGAACTCCCCCCTCCAGATGGATGGGGCCACCCTCAGGGCGTATAGGGCCAGGTTGTCCAGGAGGGACAGGTAGGGCCTCAGGAAGGAAAGGGCGCTCGTCTTGGCCGGTATCTCCATGGACTCAACGGCCCTCCTGGCCCTCTCGCTCACCTTTAGCCTGGCCCTCGACAGCCGATCCAAGAACAGATACCTGTGGAACCTCTCGACCTTGCACTTGAGCCCGAGCCCCCTGAGGAAGGAGGCCAGCCTGTTGGAGTGGGTCGTCTTGCCCGTCCCATCTATGCCCGACAGGACTATGAGGCCCTTCTGCCTGTAGAGCCTCCTAATGGATTCGTCGTTGGCCAGGAGGGCGAGCGCCAGGAGCGCCGTGCTGGCCAACAGCGCCCAGGGCACCAACCTTGAGGCAAGCAGGCCCCCCGAGGAGGAAAGGAGCAGCCTGAGGGCATTAGGCAAATCGTTGTATGGGCTTACGCCCTTCCTCCTCGCATTTAACAGGGCTGTTATGACCAAGAAGGCCAGGGGGATGGGCAGGACCAGGAGGGGCCACCGAACCGGCCAGGATAGGCCTGAGGCAAGCACGATGGCATAGGTGAGGATGCACAGGGCCTTCATCTTCAACGCTTCTTCCTCCAATACAGCAGGCTGGGTATGGAGGCTGCCCTCCTCAGCAGGCCCCTTATCTTCCTTAGCAGCCCTCCCCTCACGAAGAACTTCTTCTGCACCTCCCTGAACCAGCTGGCTATGTCGAGTTCCTCCACCTTGGCCGTCAGCCACCCGACCAACATGGCTATGCCGGAGCTGGGCGAGTTGAAGAAGGTCGTGAGGCACCTGTCCAAGGCGTAGGGCCAGAAGTAGCCCACGGCCCTCATGGCGTAGCCCAGCAGGACGGCCCTCCTCGGGCTGAGGGTGGCATACCTCGTGGCCCTCATGACCACGTCCTTGAAGCAAGCCACCTTGTAGCCCATCTGGAGGGCCTTGGCGGGCAGCCAGGTATCCCAGCCCCAGACGGCCGGATACCTGAGCTCCCCCATGACGGACCTCCACCACCTGGCGTCCACCAGCCTCCCGGTCCCCCTTGGCGATGTCTCTGCGAAAGGCTGGCCTTCTATCCTCCCGCTCGCCACCACTATGTCCGTCCCCCTGACACGCCTCACGAGCTCCTCTATGTAGTTCGGCGGCAGGATGGTGTCGGCACCAAGTATGAGGACGTAATCGGCATCTGGCTCCACGTGCCTGAGGCCTGCGTTGAACACCTCGGCGAACTCCGGCCTCCCGAGCCAGCTCTCCTCGTGCCTCGGCAGCCTCACGACCTGGCAGCCCATTTCCTCAGCTATCTGGCCCGTCCGGTCCCTGGAGCCATCGTCAACCACTATTATCTGGCTCGGGGGGAGGGTCTGCTCTTTCACGGCCCTTATGGCCCTCCCTATGATTCCTTCCTCGTCCCTGGCAGCTATGACGACGGCCACCTTCGGCTTCCTCATGCGGTCTGCCACCCGCCCGGCAGCAGGACGCCCTCCGGGATGTAGGGCTTGAGGATCTGGAGTAGCGAGTCAAATATGCCCCGTGATGCTACTATGAAGCTGACCTTCTCATCCGGTTTGAGGGCCCCAGCTGGATCAGAGGAGCCATGTAGCCAGATTAAGGCCCCTGCCTCAACCGTTATTAGGAAGCCGGCAGCTACATCCGTCGTCCTTAATTTGTTTCTGAGATCTACGGAGGCATCTAAGACCCCCGAGGCCACCAAGCACAGCTCCATGGATGCGGAACCGAGCTGCCTCGTGGCGTCAACCCTTCTTACGACCTCGGATACCCAACCTAACTCCCTGGACCCGCTTTGGTCCACCGATACCAAGGCCTCTGAGAGATCCTTGGTCCCCGAGGCCCTTATCTCATGCCCGTCCGAGAAGGCCCCCTGGCCCCTTATGGCCCAGAACTCCCGGCCCGTGAATATGTCCAACACCAGGGCCTCCTTGAGATGCCTGAGGTTAGGTCCGTCACAAACCGCCATGGATATGGATGCTATTCTGAGCTTCCTCGTGAAGTTCCTAGTCCCATCTAAGGGGTCAACTGCCAAGAAGGGCTTTTCCTCGCCTCGGGAGCCGAACTCCCTTATCCCGAGGTCCTCGCACACCAACACGCAGGGCCTGCCAGTTTCCTCAAGGCCCTCCAAGAGGTTCCTACAGGCCACGTTGTCCGCTTCCTCCTCCATCTCCTTGGCTTCTGAGGCACTCCTCGGGACTGGAACTTCTTCGAAGAACTCCAAGAGGGCCTCCCTCATCCTGCGTGCTATCGCCCTGAGGTCCTTGAGCCATGCCCCCTCCATCCCTGGCCCTCCTCAAGATGGCCATCCGGGCCCTAAAGCGTTAGCCCTTAAGGGGCCTAAGAGGCCATGTGGGGAGGTGCCTGCGATTGCTGATAGGCCTGTCGCACGATGCCGACTCCATAAGGAAGGGGTTCAGGCACGTCTGGAAGGTCAGGAAGCGCTTCAGCAGGAGGCAGCTGCTGGCCCACTTCCTGGGCCTGAAGAACCTATACGACAACTTCCAGGACATAATGGCTTTCGAAGAGGAAATGGGCGTTAGGTCCACGTTCTTCATACCGGTCGTCCTGTTCGACGTGGGCGAGATAGAGGACACGCTGAGGGAGCTCGTGGAGGGCGGCTGGGAAATAGGGCTTCACTTCGTCGTGGAGGGCACCCAGAGGGCCGGGCTGGCCCGTATGGAGAAGGAGTGGCTCGAGGGCCTCTTGGGCACCCGGCTGGAGGGCGTCAGGAGCCACGGGCTGATAATAGACGACAGGCTCATGGAGGCTTACGCCAGGGCTGGCTTCACGTATGACAGCAGCTACAGGATGGAGGAGGTCGGCCGCAGCACGCCCTTCAGGCACCCCTCGGGCCTAGTAGAGGTCCCGATAGGCGTCATGGATGCCGACCTGTTCGGGCGCCTCCACCTAAACGAGCGGAGGGCCATGAAATACGTGATGGAGAAGGTCGAGAGAGCAGCCCAGAGGGGCGAGGAGGCCTTCGTGCTCCTCTTCCACCAGGAGTCCTTCTCCATGCGTGGCGGGCGTATATACAAGGACGTCCTCAGGGCCCTCTTGGAGGAGAACAAGGCCTTTAAGCTTCTCGACCTGATACATGAGCTAGGGCTAGCTGTTGAAGAGGCGGGTCTTGGTCACGGGGGCCGGGGGAGTAGGGGGCGTCAACTTCATAAGGGCCCTCAGAGTGGCGGGCGACTTCTTCATAGTGGGCCTCGACCACGATGAGTTCTACCTCCAGGCCCCAGATGTAGATGCCAGGTTAAGGTCCCCGAGGCACGATGACCCCTCATTCGTGCCCTTCGTGGAGGAGGCCGTGAGGAAATACGGCATAGAATTCGTGCACCCCCAGCCCGAGGTAGAACTCGAAGTGCTGTCCGAGGTAGGCCCTCCAATAGCTGGCGCCAACATGGTGGTCCCGAGGCCGGAGGTCGTGAAGGTGGCCCGTGACAAGTGGAGGACCTACCTGGCCTTGTCAGAGTGGTCCGTCAGGGTCCCCGAGACCAAGCTCTACTCGGAGGAAGCCGTCCAGGAGCTGCTCGACAGGCACGGCAAGGTTTGGCTTAGGGCCCGCAAGGGAGCTGGGGGCAAGCTCAGCCTGCCCGTGGACAGCGTCGAGGAAGCCAAGCGCTGGGTCGAGCTGTGGGTCCTCAAGGGCCGGGCCAGGCCCGAGGACTTCATAGTGCAGGAATACCTGCCCGGCCGTGATATAGCGTGGGACAGCTTCTGGTTCCAGGGCAAGCTGGTGGCCAGCTACGCCCGGGAGAGGCTGAGATACATATTCCCCCACATATCGCCATCCAGGATAACGGGCACGCCCACCGTCGCCAAGGTCATAAGGGACCCAGAGGTAAACCGGGTGGCCGAGGCAGCCGTCAGGGCCGTAGATGACGAACCGCACGGCTTCTACTGCGTCGACCTGAGGTGCGATAAGGAAGGTCGGCCAGCCATCACTGAGGTGAACGTGAAGGCCCACACCACGCTCGGCCTATGGAGCTACGTGGCCCAGAAGGCCCTCGGCCTCCCGAGGGAGTATAACATGCCCTACCTTTACGTCATGCTCGGCCTCGGCGAGGAAGTCGAATTACCCCCCGAGCCCTACGACATATACCCAGAGGCCATCATGCTCAGGCACATAGACGTGGGCCTCTTGATAAACACGGGCGATGGGTGGAGGAAGGTCCCGATTTGAAGCACATAATATTTGATTTCGATGGGACGCTCGCATGGCTCAAGGTGGATTGGAAGGCCGTCAGGGCTAGGATAGAAAGGGCCTACGGCCCCATAGGGAACAGGACCGTTTTCTCCTGGCTCCAGGAGCGCTACCTCAAGGGCCTCGATGTCTCGGGCCCCATGGAGGTCATAAGGGAGGCCGAGCTGAGGGCCGTGGACGATTTGGATTTCGACCGGGAGCTCGTGGGGCTCCTTCGGGCGCTCAAGGCCAAGGGGGCCCGCATGGCCCTGATATCCATGCAGGACGATGACGTCCTCCACAGGGCCCTCGAGGTCATGGGCGCTGAGGGCCTCTTTGACGTGGTCGTGGGCCGTAGGACGGAGCTCTCCCGTGAGAAACAGCTCCTGAGGGTCCTGGAGAAATGGGGCGTGGAGCCCGGGGAGGTCTTCTTCGTGTCGGACAGGCTTGAGGACGTGGCCCTGGGGCTGAAGATGGGCCTAAGGGCCCTTCGCCTCTTCTACTGGGATGGATCCGTGAAGGAATGGCTTAGGGGCCTGCTGGGCAAGGCCGCTAATGCTTAAATGGGGCCTTCCACAGGCATGTGAAGGTGAAGGGGAGATGCCTATAAGACAGCCGATAGTGTGCGTTCTGGGCCACATAGACGTGGGCAAGACGCTCCTCCTGGACAAGATACG
>CAZVRS010000042.1:0-6436 GCA_964630115.1 uncultured Candidatus Bathyarchaeia archaeon
GAGCGCCCGGCTGAAGACCGGGTTGTCGCCGGTTCAAATCCGGCCCGGGGCACCACGGCCCACCTGGACTTCCGCCAGACGCCCTCTTGAACGCATAAATACGCCAGCCGTCAGCTCAGCCGAGGCGTGGGAATTGAAGGTCAAGCCGGGCGTCCAGATGGCCCTGCTGTGCGTCATGCTGGCCTTGGCGGTCGTGTTGGCGTCTGCCTCCTCCAGGGCGCAGGGGGAGTTCGACCCATCCGTATTCTCGCCCAACGGCGTGGTCTACAGGTCCGTGGGGAACTTCTCGGTGGTCGTGGAGAACGCCACGCCAGCCGGGGGGCCCTTGAGGGACGTCAGGGAGGGCAACTTCACGTTGGTCCTGACCTTATTCAGCGAGGAACACGGGGCTGGCTACCACGCCTGGTCCTTCAGCATGAGCATCGAGCAATTCAACTACAACAGGCCTGAGGAACTGCCTGAGCCCGTCCAGATGCTCATAACCATGTTGGGCGTGAGGGGCGTGTCCATACCGCCCCTGGTGGCCGTCAGGGACGGGACGAGGGAGACCTACTTCCTCATAGACTTCCACGAGCTTGAGAGGACGCTCGGCGAGGCCAACGTGACGGGCCTCCAAGACCTGGCCAGCCTTGCGAGCAAGATAATGGCTGCCACGGGCGAGGTGAACGAGGAGGTATACTTCACCAATCCCTTCTACATCCCCCTCGACGTGGGCCTGGGCTCCGAGATAACCTACGGCATATACAATAGGACCTCTGGCCAGCAGGTGGAAGTGGGCCTCGTGATAAACGATGAAGGGCCCGTTGAGGTGCCCGCCGGGACCTATGACGCATGGATAATAAGGCTGGACGAAAGCGGGGTGGCCAACATCTTGGAGGGCCTCGGGGTAAGCGAGGAAGCCGTTGAGGCCGTCAGGTCCACGGACCTGCAGGCCGCCATATATTACGACAAAGCGACGGGCTGGCTGCTGGGCTACGAGGTCCACGGGCATGCCACGAATACCACCACCATAGAGCGTGAGGGACAGACGGTTGAAGTGATCGTTAGGGGGGACGTGGACCTCGTCTTCGAGCTCGTTGAGCCAGGGACCGTGGAGGTCGGGGGCGAGAGCCTGATAGAGAGAGTCCTGTCCTTGCCCAGGAACTCGGCCCTGTTCTTCGCCATAGGCATAATGGCCTTAGCGGCCCTGCTGACCATACTGAGGTCCAGGGAGGTATCGTGAGATGGGGGTCCTGACGGCCATAGCGGATTTCCTCCTGAGTGTCCTCCTGGGCCTGGCGTCGGGCTTCTTCATGTTCGAGGTCGACCCGTCCCTGGTGGGCGGGGAAACCGTGGTGCCCATCTTGGCCTTGTTGATCGGTGCCCTGACGTCGGGCATAGCCGCCAGGGGCGTGGTGAAGGGCTGTATCTCGGGCGCCGTGACGGGCTACTTCCTGAAGCCCGCCAGGGCCCTGGTGCCCGTCCTCCTGGCCGCCTTCAAGGTGGGCCTCAGGCCGCTGGCCTGGTCCGTCTTGGCGGACCTCATGACGGCCTTCGTCGGCCTCGGGCTAGTGCCCTTCGCCGTGGGAGGAGCAATAATAGGCGGCCTAGCTGGCTACTTGACCTCAAAGACCGTGGGCTTCCTGAGGGCCAGGAGGGAGGCGATGGCCGAGTTCTACGAGGGATATCAAGAGGGCTACGAAGCCTACTACCAGTAGGGAGTGGGGGCGGCCCTGGAGGCCTGTCCCCCGATCGACTAACACCCGGCCTCAGCGAGGGGGCACATCGCCCCACTCGGCCGAGCTCTCTCACCCGGGGCTTTCAGGCCTTGGGCGGGGTGTGGCCTGTCCCGCACCTGGGTAAGCCGGAGCTCATCTGAGGGCCTCGCCCCTTCGCCCGGCTCCGTCAGTGCGAGCCCCGCCCCGGGGCCGCCCCCGTTTTTCCCTTGATGGCCGGGCCTTATTAAGGCGACTCAGAGCCTCACCTGGCTTCCTCGGCCACTATCTCGCAGTATGGGTCCCCCTTGGCCATGCAGGCCGTCTCCTGGACCCTTATTTCAACTTCCTTCCCCATGGAGTCAGCTATATACTTCAGTATGCCGGCCAGGGCCCCACGCCAGAGGTGGCAGACGGACCTCCCCACGTTCCCCCATTCCTCGGCTATGGTGTTATAGAACCTCACCACGACCCTGAGGGGTTCCTCCGACCGCTCGATTATCTCGCTCTTCCCCCACCACCCCCTCACGCTGGCGAGTTCCAGATACTTCTCCAAGACGGCAAAGCCCTCTAGGTTGAACAGCCTTGCCTGGGCCTCGGCCAGCTTGTAAGCTGCCGTGAAGCCAGCCCTGTAAAAGAGGGCTGCCGTCCCCATGGGCCCTATGACTTCTTCGGCCGTCTTCTGTAGGTTCACCACGAAGTCCCTAGAGGTCAATACCATCCTGACGTCCCCGAGGACCAGCCTCCCCTTATCGTCCAGTTTCAGCTTGCTCAAGAGCTCCTCCAGGGCCAATCCCATCACCATTCAATTCCTCGTCCCAGATAGGATAAAAGCCTAGTGAGAAGGCGCCCCCGGGAGGGCTCAGGCACCTTCCCTCCTCGCTATCTCCTCGGCCACTAGGAGGCCCGATATGCTGGCCTGGACCAGCCCCCTCGTCAGGCCCGCCCCGTCCCCGGCTGCGAACAAGCCCTTGATGGGCGTCTCGAGGCGCTCGTTGACCTCGAGCTTGAGCGAGTAGAACTTCACCTCGGCACCGTATAGGAGCGTGTGCCTCCCGTATACGCCGGGCATGAGTGCGTCCAGGGCCCTGAGCATTTCCAGTATGTCCATCAGGAACCTGTAGGGCATGACGAAGGCAAGGTCGCCAGGCGTGGCCGAGGGCAAGGTCGGCTTGACGAGGCTCCTGCTTATGCGCTCGGGCGTCGACCTACGCCCTCTGAGCAGGTCGCCCAGCCTCTGGACCAGGACGCTGCCTGAGATGAGGTTCGTCAGGGAGGCCAGGTGCTTCCCGTATGCTATCGGGTCCTCGAAGGGCTCCGTGAAGGCGGCGCTGACCAATATGGCGAAGTTCGTGTTATCCGTCCACTTCCCACGGTCGGAGAAGCTGTGGCCGTTCACGGTTATGATGCCGTCGTAGTATTCCGTTATGACGTAGCCGTGCGGTGCCACGCAGAACGTCCTGACCTTATCGTCGAACCTCTTGGAGTAGTATATGAGCTTGGGCTCGTAGAGGGCATCGGTCAGCTCCTCCGCCACCACGCTCGGGACCTCTATCCTCAGGCCCACGTCGACCGGGTTGGCGGCCGTCCTGAGGCCGAGCGAGGAAGCCACTTCCTTGAGCCAGCTGGCGCCTCCCCTGCCCGGCGCCAGGACCACATACCTGGCCTTCAGGACCTGGCCATCTGCGGTCCTCACGCCTTCGACACGCCCGTCCTTGGCCAGGACCTCCGAGACCTCGGTCCTCATCCTGACTTCTACCCTACGGCCCAGGTAGGCCCTCATGGCCTCTAGGACCTTGAGGCAGCCATCCGTCCCGAGGTGCCTCACCTTCTGGGGGACGAGCTTCAGGCCAGCCCTGGCCGCCCTGCTGGCTATGTCGGCTACCTCGTCTTCATCGGCCCCGTAGAGCTTCCTCGGGGCACCGAAGCGCAGGTATATCGCATCTACCTTGCCCATGAGGTCCACGAGCTCCTCGTGCTTGAGGAGGTCGGATAGCCATCCTCCCACGTCTGGCGAGTAGGTCAGCTTGCCGTCGCTGAAGGCGCCTGCCCCGCCCCAGCCCGAGAGCAGGGAGCAGGTCCGGCACCTGACGCAGGAGCCACCTTCCATGGCGGGGCAGCGGCGCTCCCCTATATCGGGCCCCTTGTCCAAGATGGCTACCTCAAGCCCTCCTTCCTCCACCAGGCCGAGGGCCGTGAATAGGCCTGCTGGGCCAGCCCCCACTACCACCACGTCGAACTCCTCGGCCTCCATGACGGCACCACCTCGGCCGGGGCCCTATTTAAGAAGGTGGCCCTTCATGTCCCTTAGGTCATGGAGCTGCTCAGGCTGGGGCCGGGCCTGAACGCCATCAGGGGCCAGGCAGCCCTCCTCCTCGCCAGGCCGGGCCAGAGGGTCCTCGTGCTGGCCGACCTACACATAGGTTGGGAATCCACCTTGGCCGACAAGGGGTTCCACATACCCTCGCAAGTCGGCAAGATGCTCAAGCGGATAGAGAGGATCGTGAGGGCCTACAGGCCAAAGAAGCTCATATTCCTCGGCGATGTCAAGCACACCGTAGCCGGCGCCGAGGCAGAAGAATGGGCTGAGATACCGGCCTTCTTCGAGGAGCTGAAGAAGCTCGTGGATGAGATAGCCGTCGTGCCCGGGAACCACGATGGGCGCCTGGACGCCCTCCTGCCCGATGGAGTGGAAATGCTGAGCTCCGGCGGCGTAGCCCTGTGGGGCTCCTTCGGCCTCTTCCACGGCCACGCCTGGCCAAGCCCGGAGCTTCTGGCCTGCAGGTGGCTCGTAATGGGCCACGTCCACCCCGTCGTGGCCTTCAGGGAAGGCCCTTACTTCAGGACCAGCTCCCGCATCTGGCTCCTATCCGATTGCGATGGCTTCTCCCTGGCCGAGGAAATGGTCAGGAGGGGCAAGGCGAGGCCGGACGAGCTGGGCGAGATAAGGGCCGAGAAGCTCTTGGTAATGCCTTCCTTCAACGAGTTCCTGGGAGGCCAGGCCGTGAACAGGCCTAGGTCAGGCGACGAGAGCTTCATAGGGCCCGTCCTCAGGTCCAGGTCGGTTGACCTGGCGAACGCAGAGGTCTACATGCTTGACGGGACCTTCCTCGGGACGGTGGGCCAGCTGAGGCGGTCAGGCATCTAGAATACGGACGAGAGGAGCTCCATCACCAGCCTCGGACATATGCCGAGGGCAGCGGACGCCACGGCCAGGACGAAGAGCGGGACCAGCATGGAGGGTGGGGCTTCTCTAACGGCCCCACGGGAGGGGTTGGCCTTGGCCTGGCCCATGAAGATGCGCTTCAGGGGCCAGAACGTATAGGCAGCCGTCAGGGCGGTGGCCATGACGCCGCATATGGCCGTGGCCAGCCTGAGGGCGTGCCCTATGGCCGACCTGAAGATGCCGGAGAACATGACCATCTCGGCCGGGAAGCCGCTGAACGGCGGTATGGCGGACAATATCATGGAGCCGCTGGCCCACAGGACGGCCGTGAAGGGCAGGAAGCGGCCGAGGCCCCCCATGCGCCTTATGTCCCTCTCGTGCGTCTCATACACGAGCAGGCCGGCCGTTGAGAACAAGACGGCCTTGCCGAGCAGGTGGCTTATCATGTAGAATATGCCTCCCGCCACGGCCGAGGGTGCCATGCTGGCCACGCCCAGGAGCGAGTATGCCACCTGGCTTATGGTGGAGCAGGCACAAAGCCTCTTAACGTCATCCTGGGCCAGCGTCAAAGCTGCCCCGTAGACCATGGTTATCAGGGCCCATATCATGAGGGGCGTGCTCAGGGCCCGGAAGACCTCCGGCATGGCTAAGACGAGCACACGGGCCATGACGTAGGTCCCTATGTTGGCGTAGCAGGCCAGTATGCCAGCTATACAGGTCGGGTGCTCGGCGTGGACCCATGGCAGCCACACGTGGAAGCCGAAGACGGCCATCTTTATGAGGAGGCCCACGGCCATGAGGACGCAGGCCAAGAAGGCATACCTGTGGCCCGCTAGAGCGGATAGGGCCCTTATGGAGAAGCTCCTCACGCATGCATAGGCCGTGAAGACGCCGGCCATGAAGACCATGGAGGCAGCCGTCCCCCAGAGGAAGCACATCATGGCTATCCTGTGCCTGTCTATGTAGCCGAAGTAGGCCATTATGAAGTAGAACGGTATGAGTAGCAGCTCCAAGAAGAACCATACCATTATTAGGTTGTCAGAGAAGGCTATGCCCACCAGCCCGGCTGGGAAGAGTGGGTATAGGCCGTAGTAGATGGCATAATAATGGCCCTTCGTGGCTTCCTCGGGCCCATATATGGCTTCAACACGGTATTCTATGTAGTGGACGGAGTAGAAGGCGAGGCAGGCGCATACGAGGGCCATGACGAAGGCAACGGGGACGCTCAGGCCGTCGGCTAGGAGGTCGACCCCCACGGAAGGCATGGGAGCCCATGTGTAGTGCTCTAGGATGGGCCCCTCAAGCCACACTTTAAGCCCTATTAGGCCTAGGAGGAGGACCTGGTATGATAGGACGGGCCCCACCAACCAGCCTACTTTTGATTTGAGCTTCCCAGCCAGCGGGAGGACCAGGGCTGAGGCCAGGAGCGGGACTAGGATGGCCTGCAGCAACGGGCAAGGCGGAAGGCTCATAATATCACGCTCAACGCCAACAGCCCGGTGAAGAGTGCGAGGAAAACGCTTATATAAGTTAAGTTGTAGCCCAGGTTCCCCGTCTGTATCTTCCTTATGGCAGA
>CAZVRS010000042.1:6536-7698 GCA_964630115.1 uncultured Candidatus Bathyarchaeia archaeon
TGGTATGCCGCCGTTGATGAACCCATCTAGGGCAGCTTCAAACGTCCTCACCGCTGGTGCCGTCTTCAGGACGGCATTTGCTAAAGCATAGTAGAGGCCATTTATGCCCAATCTAGCCCTCAGGAGGCGCCTTACCTTGACAAGCCAAGGCCATTTGGCCAAGAAGACCTCGGGCCTGGGTTGCCCACGCACGTAAAGGGCGTATGAGGCAAGGCACGACAGGACCGCCAGGGCCAGGGAGCAGGACAAGCTCGGGATGTGCTCAGCCATCTCGGTCAAGATGCCTGGCCAATAATAGCCCGGTCCATAGGAGGCCGTCGTGTGGACTCCCACGTATGAGGCCATCATGGACCTGAAGCCATCGGCCAGGCCAGATATGATTAAGGGCCCTGCCGCCCCCAGGGCCAGGCTAAGTATGGCCAGAACGGCCAAGGGGCCCAGGAGAAGGAGCTTGGCTTCTACGCCCTCATGCCCGCCCGATTTGGGATCGCCGTAGAAGACCATGCCGAACATCCTAATGGTGTAGAAGGCCGTGAGAGGCACGGTTAGAAGGGCCAGCAGGAAAGGTCCCCAGAGCCCAAGGGCTAGCCCGGAGCCAATTATAAGGTCCTTCCCCCAGAAGCCGCTGAACGGCGGTATGCCTATGAGCGATAAGGCCAGTATGAGCGTCAGTGCCCACGTGGCCTTTGTAATGCGCTTCAGGCCACCCATTTCCTCCATGTATATAGTGCCGAAGGTATGAATGGCTATGCCAGCCATCATGAACAAGGCCGACTTGAAGAAGGCGTGTGCAATGAGGTGGTAGAAGGTAGCTGCCGATGTGGCAGCCGAAGCCGGGAGGCCGGGCGTCAGGCCAGCCACGCCCAGGCCCAACATGAGGTATCCCAGCTGGCTCATGGTTGAGTAGGCGAGGGCCTTCTTGAGCTCCGAGGCCACACAGCCCTGTGCTGCCCCGAGGAAGGCCGTTATGGCCCCTAGGTAAGCCGCCAGGAGGAAGAAGATGCCGGCCCCGCTCAGGCCGAGGTAATGGAAGCCTACGTAGAAGATGGGCAGGAAGCGGGCTACAACGTAGACGCCAGCCTTAACCATCGTGGCAGCATGTATTAAGGCCGAGACGGGCGTTGGACCAGCCATGGCCTCCGGGAGCCACTCGTGGAACGGG
>CAZVRS010000043.1:0-7424 GCA_964630115.1 uncultured Candidatus Bathyarchaeia archaeon
GCCCTCAAAAGGCCCTTTGACATCTTCTCCTGCCACGAAGGCCCTCATCTGTTCTTCCGTCAGGTCGACCACGTTCTTCCTGGCATGCCGGCCGAACACCTGGATGGCGTTCGTGGTGGGCTTCCATCCGAGCTTGCTCCTGCGCATTACGACCATGCCAAGGGCCTCGAACCTGAGGCCCACGGGGAGCTTGTCCGTCTTCCTCAAGGCCCAAATCGTGTTCTTGCCCCTCAGGAAGAACTCGTAGGGCTCAAAGACTTCCTCAGGCACGCCGAAGCGGTCCGACCACCACTTGACTACCTCACGCCTATCGGCCTTCTCAAACCTCATGGCGAGCCCCCCGCCCACGTCGTCGGCCTCCAGCACCACGCCTTCCCCGGCCACCCGGGCTCGCCTGAGGATTAGCTTTTTATCACCAGGGCGGCATCTTCCGGGCGGTGGTCCTTATTGTGGCAAGGGCGAGGAAGGGCCCGCTGATCGACCCCTGGGGCTCCGAGCTGCCCGAGGACTACGTCCGCATCATAGAGCACTTCGGCCTCGAGATATTCACGGACGACCTGTTGGAGGCCCTGCCCAGGCCCAACAAGCTCATGAGGCGAAGGGTGGTGTTCTGCCACAGGGACCTGAAGGTCATAGCAGATGCCATAAGGGAACGCAGGCCCTTCTACGTCCTCACGGGCATAATGCCCTCGGCCGAGAAGCTGCACCTCGGGACGAGGATGGTAATAGAGAACTTCAGGTATTTCCAGGAGGCAGGCGCCAAGGAAGCCTACCTCCTCGTGGCCGACCTCGAGGCCGTTGCCACGAGGGGCCTGACGCTCCAGGAAGCCCGTAGGAGGGCCCTCGAGTTCTACATACCGGCCTACATAGCCCTCGGCATCGACCCGGGCAAAACGAAGTTCTACTTCCAATCGGAGAACAGGACCGTCCTGCGCCTCATGACGAGGTTCTCCGCCAAGGTCACCATGGCCGAGATGGAGGCCATCTACGGCCAGCTCACGCCAGGCAAGGTGATAGGGGCCCTCCTGGATGCAGCCGACATATTATACCCTCAGGTCAAGGAGAAGATGCCGGGCGTCATACCGGTAGGCATAGATCAGGACCCGCACATAAGGCTCACGAGGGACTTGGTCAAGAGGACCCGTTCTGAGTTCGGCTTCACGGCACCGGCCAGCGTCTACCACAAGTTCACGCCTTCCCTGGACGGCTCCTTCAAGATGAGCAAGTCCAAGCCCGAGTCGTGCATATGGCTGCCTGAGGACCCGGCCTCCATAGAGAAGAAGATATGGAAGGCCCTCACGGGCGGCAGGGGCTCCCTGGCGGAGCAGAGGGCCAAGGGAGGGCAGCCGGAGAAGTGCGTGGTGTTCGAGCTCTTCAAGCAGCACCTCGTAGAGGACGACCGGGAGCTCGACCAGATATACGAGGAATGCCGCTCGGGGGCCCGCATCTGTGGTGAGTGCAAGACCTACGCCACCGAGCTCATGAGGGATTTCATGGAGGACTTCGAGGCCAAGCTCGAAGAGGCCCGCTCCATGATAAAGGACCTGGAGTTCGTCCAGGAGTAGGGGCCTCAGGGGCGACACGCCTTCTTTTTCCTATCCCTCAGCTCGGCCAAGATGGGCATGTCACGCACCATGTCGTCCGTCACGAGGGACCAATCAACGCCTTTTGGGCGTGCGAAGCGTGTCCCGGTCCTTATGGTCTTCGTGGGCGTCACTATGACGTCCACGGGCACGTCGTGGTCCGTCATGGGTATGCTCCCGGCCGGGAGGACCTGCAGGTCGTGGACGGTCGTCACCACGGGCGTATCGGGCCCGAGGGCACCGCACTCGACCAGTATGGCGTATTCAAGGTCGCTGTAGCCGTGGCCCTTCCCCAGCCGGGCGCCGTCCTCGGCTACAGCCACGGACCCAACGACCTTGAGGTCGACCCGTATTTCCCAGGGCCTGACGAGCCTCCCGAACCTGAAGGCGCCCCTTATGGTAGATGCGGCCCTCAAGGCCCCCGGCGGCACCTTATCGGGCCTCAGGACCAGGAGGCCCTTCCTAAGCCTTGGCGTGGCCATCACGAGCGTCTTGCCATCACGGAGGACCATCTCCCTCACGGGCCTCTGGGGCGAATCAGGATTGCAGAAGACCACATCAGCATCCCTATACTCCTTTAGGCCCGAGAGCCTCTTGGCCGCCACCTCGGCCCCTATGAAGTTCGGTATGCGGCCGTAGACGGGCAGCGGGAACCTGGCTACGCCCTTCTCCATAAGCTCCTCCCACACCTTCTTCCTGAGCTGGGCCTTGACGTCCATGGCCTACTTGACCGTGACGGACTTGGCCAAGTTCCTCGGCTTGTCCGGGTTAAGGCCCCTCTTCACGCTCACGTAGTAGGCGAACATCTGGAGGGGCAGTATGAAGGGCAGGGGCGTCAGCACCTCGGGGAGCTCGGGCGGCACGGGCAGGACGAGCTGCTCGTCCGAGACCTCCTTCACTTCCTCGTCCCCCTCTTCCGCCAGGGCTATCACGTTCAGGCCGTGGTCCCTGGCCATGCAGGCCTCGTCCAAGAGCCTCTCCCTGTCGGGGCTCGACGGCGGGCAAACGAATATGGCCGTTGAGCCCTCGCCCAAGCACCCGGCCGTCACGCCGTCCAGGCTGGAGGTGGCTATCGAGGGTGCGTAGGCTATCTCCAGGAGCTTCAGCCTCCCCTCAAGGGCCGTGGCTAGGTTTATGCCGGAGCCCACGAAGGCGAACTTCTCGACGCCGACGTGTTCTTCTGCCAGCCTTATGACATCTTTCTCAGTGGCCTCTATGACGGACTCGGCCAGGTCGGGCAGCTTGTATATCCAATCCCACAGCTCCTCTGCTTCCACGTGGCCCACCTTGCCCCTCCTCTCGGCCATTATGACGGACAGCTGGGCCAGGACGGACAGCTGGGCCGTGTAGGTCTTCGTGGCGGCCACGCCAATCTCGGGCCCGGACTGCTGGCACACGTAGACACGGGCCATCCTAGTCAGCTTGGAGCCGAGGACGTTCGTGACGCCGAGTATGGTGGCCCCACGTTCCCTTGCGTGCCTAACCGCCTCAAGCGTGTCGGCCGTCTCGCCTGATTGGCTGACGGCCAGGAGGACCGTCCTGGGCCCCACGAAGGAGCCGTAGTTCTCCACGAACTCAGATGCTATGACGGGGTGGACGGCCTTCTTGGCCAGCTTAGACATGGCGTATGAGCCGGCCAGGCAAGCGTGGTATGAGGTCCCGCAGGCCACCATGAAGGCCTCCTCTGCGGACGATATTAGGTCGGCCATCATGGTCAAGTAGCGCCTGTCGAGCCTCAGCGTGTTCTTCAGGCACCTGGGCTGCTCGTGTATCTCCTTCAGCATGAAGTGCGGGTATCCCTCCTTCTCGGCCATGTCGGCCGACCAATCTATGGTCCTGGGCTTCCTCTTGACCTCACGGCCCTTTATGAAGTTATAGATGCGGAACCCATCCGGCCTTATGAAGGCCACATCGCCGTCCTCGAGCTGGACGACCACGTTCGTGTAGGGGAGGAAGGCCGGTATGTCGGAGGCCACGTAAACGCCATCACGGCCCAGGCCCAGGATGAGCGGGCTCTCCATCTTAACGCAAGCCATGCCCTCGAAGCCCGTGTAGATTATGGCTAGGGCGAAGGAGCCCCTGAGCCTCTTGACGGCCTCCACCACGGCTTCCTGGAAGCTCAGGCCCTCCTTCATGAACTCCTCTATGAGGTGGGGCACGACCTCGGTGTCCGTCTTGGACCTGAATACGTGCCCCTTGGCCTCGAGCTCCTTCCTCAGCTCCAGGAAGTTCTCTATGATGCCGTTGTGGACGACGGCTATCTTGCCCTTGCAGTCCGTGTGCGGGTGTGCGTTCTCCCTCGTGGGGGCGCCGTGCGTGGCCCACCTCGTGTGGCCTATCCCTACCTCGCCCGGGAGGTCGTCGAGGCCAAGCTCTGCGTGGACCTTGTCTATCTCACCCACGCCCTTCTTCACGAAGAGCCTGCCCTCGTGAATGGTCGCCTCGCCACAGGAGTCGTAGCCCCTATACTCGAGCCGCTTGAGGCCAGCGAGTATTAGAGGTGCCACATCCCTGCCCTTGACCAGGCAGCCGAATATCCCGCACAAGTCTCCCTTCCCTTTCCCTCGTTCCGATGGGGAGGTCGCAGGGCCCAAGGTTATAAGATTTCTGCCTTTCTAAACCGTTAGAACCCCCATGATGAAGCCTATCATGCCCGTGGTCATCCACAATAAGACCTCGTTCTTGACCTTCTTGGCGTTCTCCCTCCCGTGATCCCTCAATATGGAGGCCGAGGCGTGGATGAAGCCCAGGTCGGTCAGTGCTATCGGGGGCACGTATGCCAGGGACACCATGCCGTAGGCCAGCGGGAGCCAGCTCAGCCCGACGGCCGTCATGTAGAAGACTGCGGACAAGACGGCTGCGGCCCCGGGGCCCCAGCGGACGGCCACCGTCCTTATGCCCTTAGAGGCATCGCCAACTACGTCGACTATGCCCTTGTTGATCTCACGGCCCAAGTTGGCCGAGAAGGCCATGGAGGCGAACAGGGCCACGAGGCCCGTTATGCGGCCCGCAGCTATCAGGCTCCCGTAGAGGAAGGGTATGGCGACGCAGGAGCTCACCATGGCGTTCCCGGGGAGGCCCGTCTTCTTCCCGTAGGTCACATACAAGTCAGCTATGGCGGTGGCCAAGAGGGCCGTGAGGAAGCACTTGAGGCTGGTCAGGAAGGCCAGGGAGAGGCCCAGGGCCGTTAGGGCGGCCGAGAAGGCCAGGGCTTCCCAAGGCCTCACGAGGCCGCTGGGTATGGGCCTTTCCGGCTCGTTTATGGCATCTATCTCCCGGTCGTGGTAGTCATTTAGGGCGTTTGAGGCAGCCAGTAGCGTGAAGCCCGTGGCAAACCCGTAGGCGAGCTCCAGGGCCTTACCGAGCGGTAGTCCGCCAGACGCCACCACGGCCCCCACTAAGACGGCGAAGCCCATCATCAGGCAGTTCGGGGGCCTCATGAGCTTCACGAAGCCCACCACACGGCTAGCGAGGGACAAATAACACACCTCACGGCTATCTGGCCATGCGGTCATAAGTATTACGAGGTCTCCCGCTCGCCCGGGGAGGGCCTTATCCACTCCCCCAGGGAGTAGTAGATGACCTCGCCACGCCTCTCCACCACGGCCAATATGAGCTCCTTGTTGCTGGCCTGTGCCTCCCTCACGGCCTCCTCCAGGTCCGATACCTTGACGGGCGAGCCCTCGAGTATGCCGTATACGAGGAACTTGGCTGGCTTCCTGCCGTAATCGCCCCTGTCGTAGAGCCTGAAGGTCATGCCGGGACCGAAGCCCTTCTTAACCACGTAGCCCCTCTCCCTCAGGTCCCTGTATATGAGGTATTTGGCCCAGATCCATTCGTCGAGGGCCTTGAATAACCTCAGGAGCTCTTGGAAGCCCATGGCGGGCTCCCCGGGCCCTTTCACGACTTCCAGCCTGCCTTTCTCGACCAGGTATAGGGCTTCCCAGGGCTCTAGGACGAGGCCCTCGCTCCCCCTGGAGCCGTAGCCCTTCTTAGCCAGGTCGTAGGATTCCCTGCCCTCGGGCACGACCACCTTGCCATCCGACAGGCGGGCCCTGACCTTCATGCCCCAATCCAGGGTCCCCGGTCCTTATTACCTTAGAGAGGAGTTATCTCAGGCCTCGCCTAAGCCAGCGTGGCCTTGGGCGTCCGCTCCGAGCTGGCCAGGTGGTTATCGGGTGCCCGCAGGCTCGTCATAATGGGCGTAGGGAACCCCATGAGGCATGATGATGCCCTCGGCCTCGAGCTGGTGAAGGCCCTGAGGGGCAGGGTGCCGGAGCAGGTCGTCCTGTTGGAGTGCGGACCCGTGCCCGAGAACTTCCTGGGCCAGGTCATCAGGGCCGAGCCCACGCACATCCTCATGGTGGATGCAGCCCTCATAAGGGGCAGGCCAGGCCAGGCGAAGCTCATCGGGCCCGAGGAAGCCAGGGGCATGGCCATCTCCACGCACAAGCTCCCGCCCAGGCTCTTGGCCGATTTGATAAGGCGTTCCACGGGGGGCAAGGTAGCCATCTTGGCCGTAAGGCCCTCCGACGTGGGCTTCGGGGAAGGGCTGAGCCCCGAGGTCAGGGAAGCAATCGCCAGGCTGGCCGAACTCATCTCGGAGGTCGTGGGGGAGGCGTTCAGCCGTAGCGGTCGATGAGCTCCCCGGGCTTGAAGACGCCGTCCTCGGTTATTATGGCCGTGACGTAGCGCATGGGCGTGAAATCGAAGGCCGGGTTCAGGACGCCAACGCCCTCGGGCGCTATCCTCACGGTCCCGATGTGGGTTACCTCCTCGGGAGGCCTCTCCTCTATGACGACCTCGTTGGACGCCCGGGCCAGGTCGAGCGTGGAAGAGGGGGCTGCCACGTAGAACGGGACCCCGTGCTCCTTGGCCAGGACGGCTATCGTGTAGGTCCCTATCTTGTTGAAGACGCCGTCCCTCACTATCCTGTCGGCGCCCACGACCACGAGGTCAACCATGCCCTTCGACATTACGAAGCCCACCATGTTGTCCGTTATCAAGGTGACGGGTATCCCGTCCTTGAGGAGCTCGTAGGCCGTGAGCCTGGCGCCCTGGAGCAGGGGCCTGGTCTCGGTCGCTATGACCCTTACCTTCTTGCCAGCTTCCACAGCCGCCCTTATCACGCCCAAGGCCGTCCCGTAGCCGGCCGTGGCGAGGGCGCCGGCATTACAGTGCGTCAGGACGGTTGCCCCATCCGGGACGAGCTTCTCGCCATGCTGGCCTATGCGCCTGTTGAGCTCCACATCTTCCTCGGCTATCCTGAGGGCTTCCTCAACGGCCACACGCTTCAGCTCTTCCACGCTGGCCCCACGCCCGGCTGCCTCCCTCACGGCCCCCAGGACCCTGTCTATGGCCCAGAACAAGTTGACGGCCGTGGGCCGGGTGGACCTGAGCAAGCCAGCTGCTTCCTCCATGTCGGACAAAAAGCCCTCTGCTCCTCTCGCCCCCGACCTCAGGGCCGCCAGGGCGAGGCCGAAGGCCGCCACGACGCCTATAAGGGGCGCCCCTCTCACCTTCATGCTCCTTATGGCATCTGCTACCTCGCCCGGGTCGTGTAGCTCAATCCAGGTTTCTTCTGCCGGAAGCCTTGACTGATCTAATACGGCTAGGACGCCTCCTCGCCATTCTACGCTCTTCAATCCTACCACGCCCGGGGTTTTCCTCGCCCAGCTCCTTTAACGTTACCAGCACCTCGACGGGGCATCCATCTGGCACGTCCACCTTGTCCTGCCAATCGCCCACGCTTATCAGTATGAATAGGCCCGACAGCCTGGCGCCCACCTTCTCCACCAACTCTAGGAGAGCCCTCTGGGTCTCGCCCGTCCTTATCACGTC
>CAZVRS010000044.1:0-7394 GCA_964630115.1 uncultured Candidatus Bathyarchaeia archaeon
TCCAGGACTACGCTAAGGGCGATTTCTCGGCCGTGATAAGGGATGGCGTCTTCCTCATCCGAGACGGCGAGATAAAGAAGGCCGTGAAGGGCCTGAGGCTGAGCGACAACGTGCTCAACATCCTCTCGTCCGTTAGGGCCTTGTCCAAGGAGGCTCGCCAGGTGGCCCACTGGTGGATGGAGTGGGGCAGCCCAGCCGTCGTGACGCCGCTCGTCCTAGCCGAGGGGGTGGGGTTCACCACCCCTACCAAATAAGAACTCCTCTACCATTTTTGTTCCTCACGCTCCCTCATCCTCCTCACGGCCAGCCTAAGCCCCTGGACCAAGAACACGAGCAACGATAGGGCCCCCACGGCCAGCTCGCAAAACAGGACCAGCTCGGGCTCTAGGACGCACTGGCCGGTCAGCTCGTAGGCGACATACCATATCATCCACTGGTAGTTGAAGAACCAGTGGAGGAGCACGGATGCGTGGAAGCCGTAGGCTGTGAAGCATATGCCCGCCACGAGGCCTGCGAGGGTGGCCGTCACGGCCTTGCCGGCTTCCCAGCCCCCGAAGAGGACGTGGGAGAGGCCGAAGACGAGCGAGGACACGAGGATCAGGAAGGCCATCAGGCCCCTGAGTTCCCTCCTGAGCCCTGGGTCTAAGGAGCCGGGGCAGAAAAGGCCCTTGAGGAAGGCCGCCAGCCTGCCCTCACGTCCCCCCGCCTTGGCGGACGCAGCTACCGCAAGCGGGAGCCCTATCATGATGAGCCTGAACCCTATTTCCTCCGCTATGACGGCGTAGCTGGCCTCAAACAGGGCGCTGAGCGGGCCCGGCAGTTCTACCTTGAGGCCCGCCCCCACGCCCAGGGCCTCCATAAGGATCGTGAGGCCTATTTGGCTCGCCAGCAGGGCCGTGGCCACGAACGGCATGGCGAACAAGGGGTTCCTAAGGGCCTTCAAGAAGGGCCTCTTCCAGCACCTGAAGGCGGTCCTTACGAAGCCCCCGTTCTGGATCCAGCAGGCCATTATCATGGCCGTGAAGAAGGCCTGCATGAAGGCTGCGAGGCCCCAGGCCGGGACGGCCGGGAGGGCCACGGGGTATATGATTATGAAGAGGTAGGGCCTCGCCTTTAAGGCCCATATGTCGGTCAAGTAGGTCCTGGCCTTCACGCCCCAGGCCACCTTGCCATCACCATCGTCAACTATCCTTATGACGAGCTTTATGGTCCCGTCCGGGCCCGAGTAGAACGTGCTGGTCAGCACGTCCGTGCCGTTGATGATGTAGGTCCACTTCTCGGCCGTGTCCACCTGCTCGACGACCAGCATGTCACCTCCCTCAAGCGTTATGTTCTCGAACCTCAGCTTGGCGTATGGGACCCTCAGGACCAACCTGTCCGTCCAGCCGGGCGTGTAGGGGTGAGGGCTCTCCACGGCCCTCAGGACAGGCTGGCCCGTTGAGTAATCCACTATGAGGGGCTCCATGTTCATGGGGACCTCAAAGTATAGGTGGTAGCCCAGGGCGATGGAAGCTATGAAGAGCGCAACCAGGCCAACCGATATGAACGTGAGCCATATCCTGCTCAATACCTTTAGCCCTTCTAACATGGCCCGGCCCCCGTCGACAGCTGCACGAGGTCATAAATACCTTCGTGCCCCCGGAGCAGGGGTGGCCGTGTTGGAAGCCATATCGCCGAGGGACATGCGTATAGCAGATGAGAACGCCTCGTTCCTGGGCTTGAGCAGGCTGTTGCTCATGGAGAACGCAGGCAGGGCGGTGGCAGAAGAGCTGTCCCGCAGGCTGAACGGCCTCAGGGGCCGGAGGATCGTGGTCGTGGCTGGCCTGGGCAACAACGGCGGCGACGGCATGGTGGCCGCCAGGCACATGGCCTCCATGGGGGCCGAGGTATGCGTCATACTGCTGGGCCGTGAGGAAGACATAAGGACGGGAGAAGCCAGGGCCAATTGGTCCGTGCTCAAGAACATGCTCTTGACCGTGGAGCTCAGGACTGCCAGGACGCCCGAGGAACTTAGGTCGGCTTGGTCGGAGCTGAGGGCTGGGGAGGCAGATGCCGTAGTAGATGCCATATTTGGGACGGGCATAAGGGGGCGCATAAGGAGCCCTTACTCGGACGCCATAGAGCTCATCAACCGGGCCTCGGGGAAGGCCCTCGTGGCCTCAGTTGACCTGCCTTCCGGCCTCGACCCGGAGACGGGCCAGCCTTCCGAGCCGACCGTGAGGGCCCACCTTACCATAACCATGCACAAGCCCAAGCCCGGCCTCTTGGCGCCCGAGGCCCGGGAGTTCGTGGGAGAACTCGTCGTGGCCGGCATAGGCATGCCCCCGGAGGCCGAGCTCGTGGTGGGGCCCGGGGACCTTAGGGCCTACCTGAGGTCCCGCAGGCCTCCCCACGCCAAGAAGGGCGATTTCGGCCGCATCCTGGTGGTCGGGGGTGGCCCAGATTACTCCGGCGCCCCCGCCCTAACGGCCCTGGCCGCCCTGAGGGCTGGCGCCGACCTGGCCATAGTGGCTGCCCCGAGGTCCGTGGCAGGCGTCATCCGTTCCTTCTCGCCCAACCTCATAGTCAGGACGCTCAGCTCCGACAGGCTGGTGCCAGCCGACGTCCCCTTCTTGGTCAGGCTGGCCGAATACGCCACCTCAATAGCCGTAGGGCCCGGCCTAGGCACGGATGAGGAGGCCTTTGAGGCCGTTAGATCCTTCCTAGAGGCCGTCAGGGGCCTCAGGCCCTTGGTCATAGATGCAGATGCCATAAAGGCCATCGCCTCAAGGCCGGTTGACCTATCGGGCTCCAGGGCGGTCGTCACGCCCCACGCCGGCGAGCTCAGGCTACTATCGGGCCGTGAGGTGCCGCCCCCCGAGGACCTGGGGGCCAGGATGAGCTTCGTCAAGGAGGTGGCCCGTGAGATGGGCGTAACGGTCCTCCTTAAAGCCCACTTTGACGTCATATCTGATGGGGAGAAGGTCAAGTTCAACATCACGGGCAACCCGGGCATGACGGTAGGGGGGACGGGCGATGTCCTGACGGGCATCGTGGCCACCTTCCTCTCCCGGGGCCTAAGGCCCTTCGAGGCCGCCTGCCTCGGGGCCTTCGTGAACGGCATGGCAGGCGACCTGGCTGCCCGTGAGCTGGGCTACCACATCACGGCCACGGACGTCGTAGAGCGCATACCGGACGTCCTCAAGGCCTACGAGGAAGTAGAGCTCGGGACGCCCGGCCTGGCCTAGAGGTCCCAATACCTAGATTGGATGCGCCTGACCCCCCTCAAGATGGCCTCCGCCTTCGCCCTTATCCTGGGCGTGGTCTCCGTCGGCTCGTCCGGCAGGGCGGGCCTTCGGCCCAACAACATGGCTAGGTCGGCTGCCATCATCTTGCCTATCCTCGTCAGGGAGTAGCCGCCCTCCAGGACGGCCACTAGCCTGCCCCCGCAGGCCCTCTGGGCCAGCTCCAGTATGGTCCTGAAGGCCTCGGAGTGCCCCAGCATGGATAGGGCCAGGCGCCCCACCGGGTCCGCATAGTGGTGGTCCAGGCCCAGCGAGACCAAGATGATGTCGGGCCCGTATTGCTCTACTACCGGGACGGCTACGGACCTCAGGGCCTTGAGGTATACGTCGTCGGCCGTGAGGAAGGGGAGCGGTATGTTGACGTTGTAGCCCTCCCCCGGCCCCGAGCCAACCTCGTCCTCAAAACCCCTCCCCGGGAAGAGCCTCGGGTCCTGGTGGAGGCTGACGTATAGGACCTCGTCCGTCCCGTAGAAGAAGTCCTGTGTGCCGTCCCCGTGGTGGGCATCCACGTCCAATATGGCCACCTCCAGCCCGTGCTGCTCAACCAGGCGCTGGGCGGCCAAGGCCACGTTGTTGAATATGCAGTAGCCCTTGGCGTGCTGCCGCCCGGCGTGGTGGCCCGGTGGCCTCACCAGGGCCAGGCAGGCATCATAACGGCCCTCTGCCACCAGGTCGGCTGCCATCATGGATGCCCCGGCTGCGTAAGAAGCTGCCTCAAACGTCCCGGGGCTCGCCCAGGCCTCAGGGCCAACCGCTCCTCCACCACTCTCGCACACCTCCCTTACCCACTCCACGTAGCCCCTGTCGTGGAGCAAGGCCAGCTCGTCAGGCGTGGCCGAGCGGGGCTCGAGGAGCTCGCAAGAGCCGGCCTTGAAGAAACCACCTTTCTCAAGCTCCCTCATGATCACCTCAAGCCTCTCCGGGCACTCGGGCCACCCGGCTGGCGTCTCGTGGTTGAGGAACTCGTCCGTGTAGATGACCGCTACCTTCACGGACGAGAGGGCCGCTTAAGGCTGGAAAAGGATTGCGCTCAGTAGAAGGGGCTCAGGGCCAAGACGAGGGCCGAGGTCATCCCGACCATGAGGACGGCGTAGGCTATGAGCCTGGGATACATGTCGACCTGCCTCAGCCCGAAGTATTCGGCCGTCACTATGAAGCAGAGGTGGAGGGGCGATATCACATAGCCAGCCACGGCGCCTGCGTAGGCCAGGACGCCCTCCACCATGCTGACGTCGGCGGGCAGGATGGCCGTGAGGGGGAGCATGACGGCCCCCGTGGCCAAGCCGAGGAAGAAGGCCAAGACGCAAAGTGCGAGCCACTCGGGCACGGGCACCTTGCTCAGCAGGGCCCTCAGGACCCCCGAGGCCCCAGATGCCTTGAATACGGCCCTGAACAAGAGGGCCAGGAGGACCGGCACGGCGAAGGAATGGGCCTTGCTCTTCCTCAGGCCCATGAGGGCCTTCCTCAGGACTTCCCTGCTCGGCCTGGCGAGAAGGAGGGAGAGCAGTATGGAGATGCACAAGGAAGGGCTGAGCCACAAGCCCAGGCTCCCGAGGACGGGGGCCGCCAGGATGGGTATGAGGCCCTTGAGGAGGCCCGCCAGGTCCCTGGCGTTGAAGGGCCTCTTTGGGCTGGTTCCCGAGGGCCTGAGGCCGTAGAAAGAGGACAGGGCGCTTGAGGCCAGGTGCGCCAGGGAGGCCGGGAGCAAGGCCACTATCAGGGCCGGTATGCTCACGTCCAAGACGTCAGGGCTGGCCAGGAAGATGAGGGCCGGGGAGAGCGGGTATATGAAGAAGTTCAAGTGCCTGAAGAGCAGGTTGGCCGTGGCAGGGCCTTTTTCGCCCAGCTTGAGGTTCTTCCTCTCCTCGTCGACCACGGATGCCGAGAGGATGGCGCCCCCCGGGACGGGCAGCAGGCCCAGGAGGGCCGAGCTAACGGCCATGAGGCCCCTCCCCCTTATGCCTAAGGACCTCAGGCCATCCATCATCTCGTCAAGTTGTCCGAGCTCCCGCATGACGGAGCCCAAGATGGCTATCAGGGCCACGCTGGCCGTTATGTCCCAGATGTGCAGGTCGGTTAAGCCGGTCGACAAGGCCGTTAGGAGGCCGCCTGGCCCTAAGGTCAGCAGGCCCAGGACCAGGAGGCCAGCTAATATGCAGAAGGCCACGTGGAGGCCCAGGGCCGACAGGACGACCATGGCGGCTATGGAGGCCAGCAGGCAGGCCAGCTCGTTCAGGTCAGATCACCCCCGCTTCCTTGAGGAACGCCCTCAGGGCCTCTAGGTCGTGGCCGAGGGAGAGGCTCACCGGCGTTATGGATATGTAGCCGTTGGCCAAGGCCCATATGTCCGTTCCCTCGGGGCCAGAGGGCTTCCTCCTGCGCCAGGGCCTCACGTAAAAGGCCCCGCCCTCCCTAACCGCCCTCCAGTAGGGGGGCCTGTAGAGCTCCGTGAGGAGCACCCGGGACCTGTCCGCCCCCACGGGCACGTTCACGGATATTATGTCCACGCCTTCCGGCATGCCCTCCTTTAGCACGGCCCTGGCCAGTTCGGCCGCCAGCTCGGCCGCAAGCCTCAGGTCGGCCTCCATCTGCTCCCTCGTGGGCTTTGGGAAGCCCTCCCCTATGGCGTATGAGAACGCTATGGCCGGTATGCCGTGTATGGCCGCCTGTATGGCCACGCCCAGCGTCCCGGAGTGGAAGAAGTCCTCTATGCCCACGTTGGGCCCCATGTTTATGCCCGACACGGCCAAGCTGGGCTCCTCGCCCCCGAGGAGCTCAAGGGCTATCAGAAAGGCATCGGCGGGCGTCCCCGAGATGACGTAAAAATCGGGCCCTTCTTCCCTCAGGACCACGGGCTCAAAGAGCGTTATGGACTTCCCCCTGCCCCCTATGGGCTCCTCCGGCAGGACGGCCAGGACGGGCCCTACCGACCTCAGGGCCTTGAGCAGCTCCCTCAAGCCCGGCGAACCTGGCCCATCGTCGTTGACCACTACCATCCTGCCCATGCCCGCTCCCCCGAGGAGGCAGCCCAAGGTATTTATGTGCCCGGTGCTTCACCGGCCTGGGTCCGGGCATGGCGAGGAAGGTCAGGATAAAGCTCACGAGCACGGACTACAAGAAGCTGGAGGAGGTATGTAGGCAGATAAAGGACATAGCGTCCAAGACGGGAGTCAAGATGTCCGGCCCCATACCGCTGCCGACCAAGAGGCTGGTGGTGCCCGTGATGAGGAACCCGAGCGGGGAAGGCACGAAGACGTGGGACAAGTGGGAGCTACGCATATACAGGCGCCTGATAGACATCTACGCCGACGAGAGGACCATGAGGCTCCTCATGAGGATAAGGGTGCCCGACGAGGTCAAGATAAGGCTCACACAGTATTAGGCTGGCATCCTCAACAGGAGGAAGTTTGACGCTATCATGAGCATTATCGTTGGCACGAGGAGGGCCAGCCAGGCCTTCCTCGACCACCAATATATGGATAGGCCATCGCAGAAGGCCAGGGGCAGGAGGGAGGCCAGGGCCACGTATGCGTTCAGGGCGGAGCCCACGAGCAGGAACTCCTCGCTGAGGCCCGGCGGGCGCAGGAAGGTCAGGGAGAACATGAGCCACCCAAGGGCCAGGTTCGCCAGGGGGCCCGATGAGGCCACCTGCCCGACCACCTCCTTGCTGCGCCGCCCCCTCAGGACGACGGTCCCCAATGTCAGGAGCCTGAACGGCACTACTCTGTAGGGCTCGGCTGGCTCAAGGCCGACGAGGGCCAAGGCCGCCCGGCCCAGTATGCCCCAGGCGCTCAGGAGGCCTGCTATGAGGAGGCTGTAGAAGGAACCGGTTATGCTTATGTTGAACTCCCCTCCCCCCGCCAGCCTCCTAGCCCGTGCCTTGTGGGATAGCTCGTGCAGGAGGTAGGCCGTGAGGACGAGCGAGAGGACCTCAAGGGGCCCGAGGCCGAAGACATCCCTCATGTCCAAGTAGAGGGACATGCCTATCAGCAGGGCCACCAGGGAGGCACACGCCAGCCCTAGGAGTTCCCCTCGCCTCAAGGCACTCAGGCCCAGCTCCACGGGCCCCTTATTAAGGCTGGAGGACGGGGAAAGGATTTATGATGCCCT
>CAZVRS010000045.1:0-7282 GCA_964630115.1 uncultured Candidatus Bathyarchaeia archaeon
CCGTGCCCGGCTACCACAACTTCATCACGGACGGCTTCGTAACGCACAACACGATCCACGCCGAAACCATAGACCGCATTTTCAAGAGGCTCGAGTCCAAGCCCATGAACATACCTAAGATATTCTTCGAGGCCATAGACGTCATAACGCTCCAGGTGAGGACGGAGAAGAAGGGGAGGCCGATAAGGAGGACGAAGGTCGTGGCTGAGGTGACGGGCCTAGACCCGGAGACGCTCGACCCGCAGATACTAGAAGTCTTCAGGTGGGACCCTGTCACGGACACGCACGTCTTCTTGGGCAAGAGCCACCTGCTGGAGAGGATCGCAAGGGAGAAGGGCATTTCCATAGGCGAGGTCCAGCGTGAGCTGGAGAGGAGGAGGCTGGTCCTGGAGTGGATGGTGCGCAAGAACCTGAGGGACTACAAGACCGTGGCATCCATAATAAGGGAGTATTACGCTGACCCCCGCAGGGTGCTCATGAAGGCGAGGGTGGGAGCTTGAACCTGGAGCCCCTCTACTCCTTCGCCTACGGCCTGCTCGGGAGGCTGGGCGAGAAGTTCACCTCGAGGTTCTCTGGCTTCTCGGAGCTCGTAAGGAAGGCCTACCTCGGCGTCAGCCCAGCCAGCTACGCCAGCCTCATGCTCCTGACGGGCATCATAATGAGTTCGGCGTCCTTCGCCTCCGTCTTCGTCCTGGCTTCTTTCTACTACGGCCTGACGACCTGCCTCATACTGGCCTCCGTGGCTTTCGCTGCTGGCTGGGCTTCTACGTTCGTGATCTTCTACGGTTACCCGAGCTTGAGGATAAGGAAGATGAGGGCCGAGATAGAGAGGGACATGCCCTTCATAGCCAGCTACATGGCTGTCATGGCCAGCGCAGGCGTCAACCCGTATGAGATATTCAGGTCCCTGGCCAGGGGGAATGTCATACCGTCCGTAACGCCAATAGCCACCACCATAGTCAGAGACGTGGAGCTCTTGGGCTTTGATGCCCTCTCGGCCATCCTAAGGGCAGCACGGCTATCGCCCTCGCCACGCCTCAGGTCCTTCCTGGACGGCATGGTCGGGACGGTCCACACGGGCAGCGATCTGGCGGCATACCTCAGGAGCGCCATGGACGAGGCCCTAAAGAGCCAGAGGGTCAGGCTGAGGGAGATGGCCGAGACGCTGAGCGTGTTCAGCGAGGCCTTCATAGGCCTCTTCGTGGCGGGACCGATATTCATAACCATAATGCTCAGCCTCATGGCCTTGGTGGGAGGCGTTAGCGGGACCGCCCTGGCCAACCCGGCCTTCCTCCTCACGCTGATCATCTACTTCTTCATGCCCCTGGCCGGCGTAGCCATGATAGTGGTAGCGAAAGTGCTCACCCCGGGTGAGTGACCATGCCCAGGATAGAGGAGAAGTGGAAGAACCTGTCCTGGGCCGTTTCAGCCCCCCTGGCGCTCCTCGTCTTGTTCTTCACGACCTTCAGGCAGCCCTTCATGGACCCTTCCTTCCACCACGGCTTGGTCCTGTCCATAGTCGTGGCCCTTCTCCCGCCAGCCGTCTTGGACTTCTTGGACTACAGGTGGAGGAAGGCCATAGACAGGGCCCTGCCCAGGCTCCTTGAGGGCGTCGCACACGCCCAGCTGACGGGCCTATCCTTGCTAAGGGCCTTTAAGGAAGCTGGCGAGAACGTCCCTAGGCCCCTAAGGGACGAGATAAAGCTGATGCTGGCCAAGGTGTCCTGGGGCATGAGCTTTGAAGACGCCCTGAGGCTGTTCGAGCGCAGGGCGAGGACGTCGCTGGCCCACAGGGTCGCAACCCTCATAATAGAGGCCAGCCGCTCGGGAGGGCACGTGGAACGCATATTCGCCCCCTTGGCAGAGGCCACTTCCACCTTCCAGGCCATGGAGGACGAGAGGAAGGCACAGCTCAAGCCCTACATAATCATAATGTATCTCTCATACGTCATCTTCCTGGTCATCACATCCGTGCTCTACACGCAGTTCTTCGCACCTATGGTCACCATGCCTGTGGTGCTCTTGAACCCCTTAATGACGCCCGAGAGGTGTTGGGTGATGCTCTACCACATGGGGATAATGTTGGCCGTCTTCAGCGGCCTGGTGGCGGGCATACTCGGAGAAGGACGGATCTATGGCGGGCTGAAGCACGTGATAGTCATGCTGCTCATGGCTTACGTGGCCTTCAGGCACATGGTAGAACCTGCCTGGTTGCTCAGCCTGCTGGGCTTGGCCTAGCTCAGGAGAAGCCAGCCATGGCCCTGAAGCTCCTCAGGACCTCGTCCCTGCTGTTGCCCTCCACGAGCCTTATCCTGTAGAGGCTGGCCAGCCTACGGCCCTCCTCCCTTATCCTGGGCATGGCGATGAGGAAGGCATCTGTCACGGCCGTGTCGTAGAGCTTGGCGAACAAGGTGGCCACGACACGCTCCGGTATGGGCATGTCGGCCACGAAGAGGTCCACGGCCAGGGAACGCTCGCTTCCCTGGGTGGCCACCAGATCGAACATATGTTCTTCGCCGGAACGGCCGTTCAGGAAGCCTGGGCTGCTGACCTCGAAGCCCCTCGACCTCAGGAGGCCCGTGAGGGAGTTCAGGACGGTCCTCATGGTCATGGCCACGTCCCGGACGGATTCATCGAGCTCGTATGAGTATACGGGCTCGTAGAGAGCTTCCTCCATGGAGAAGGAACGGCCGCAGGTCCTGCACGTGAACGTTATGATGGGTATGTCGAACTCGCTATCACAGGCGTTGCAGACATACCAGATGCCCACACGCCTGAAGTCTATGCCGGGCCTGGTCAAGGTCCGCCCGCAGTGGGGGCAGACGAGCTTCCCATCCTGCCTGAACCTCTCCTCCTTGTCTATGTAGCCGCAGCGCATGTCCTCTATCAGGGACAGCTTGGAAGTGTCCATGGAGCCACAATTCGGGCAGTTCAGGTGGACGGATATGTAGGGGGAAGCGCAATCGGGGCAGAAGATGGTCTTATCAAAGAGCATTTTCTTGAAAATCCCCATCCGGTAGAGGTTTTCCAGGAGTTCTACGGCCTGAAGAGGCTTTAGGCCCGTGGCCTGTTCAACATATGGATACCTAAGTCCTTCCCTCTTCGTGAAGACGGGTTCCACCCTCGTCCTATTGTTATCCAACATGCTATTCAATAGCGCCCTGGCGACGTCATGCCGGAAGGCTTCCTTCAGCCTGAGACATGCCTCGAACTTGTCCATCCTATCACCCGGGCTCTCCTCCCAATTTAACGATCACTATTAAACCTGAACGTTGGGTAAGGCTGGGCAGTTCCCACGGGGCTTACGCAAAATACCTCCTCCTCACGCCTCATCATGACTATGGCTTGATCGTGATATATCTTTTTCCCACAGCTTCGATTCGAAATCCTTACTCCAATGCACATGCCCTTGGCCCTCTGACTCACCATTTACTAAGGAATTTAAGTTTTACCCATTTGTGCGATTTCCGTCAAGCCGTGGAGGCCTCGTGAGTTTGAGTCCTCCAGCGGGCGGCTTCATCCCTCAAATTTTATTAGCACCTCATTTCCCCGTGCGGGCGGGCGGGACCGTGGACATAATAGTGTGCGTTAAGCACGTCCCGGACACCACGGAGGCCGAGGTCAGGATAAGGCCGGATAAGAAGGACATAGAGAAAGCCGACCTGCCCTTCATCATAAACGAGTGGGACGAGTATGCGGCTGAGGAAGCCATACTCCTGAAGGAGAAGTATGGCGGGACGGTCGTGGCCATAACCGTTGGCCCGCCCGAATCGGAGGCCACCCTGAGACGTGTCCTGGCAAAGGGGGCCGACATGGCCATAAGGGTCTGGGACGACGCCCTAGAGGGCTCCGATGGCTACGTCATAGCTAAGGTCTTGGCCAACACCATAAAGGCGAGGGGCCTGAAGTATGACCTTATACTGACCGGTGCTCAGGCAGCCGACGACGGCTACGCCCTGGTCGGGCCTATGTTGGCCGAGATGCTCGGCATACCGCACGCCACCCTGGTGAAGAAGGAGGAAATCCTCGACGGCCGCATCAGGGTCCACAGGGAGCTCGAGGGGGGCCTGGAGGAAGTGGTCGAGCTGACCCTGCCGGCCCTCCTGACCATCCAGACGGGCATAAACGAGCCCAGGTATGTATCCATAATGGGCATAAGGAAGGCCAGGAAGAAGCCCCTTGAGGTCCTGGGCCTCTCCGACATAGGCATGAGCCCGGATGAGGTCGGTCCCGCTGGCTCCTGGCTCGAGGTAGAAGAGGTCTACGTGCCGCCGGCCGAGAGGGTGGCCGAGATACTGCCCGGAGGCCCGTCCGAGGAAGCGGCAAAGCTGATCGAGATATTGAAGTCCAGGGGGCTGGTATGATGGCGGGCGAAGTATTCGTCTTGGCGGAGCACAGGATGGGCGAGCTCAGGGACATAACTTTCGAGATGCTGACGAAGGGCCACGAAATCGCTGGGCAGCTCGGCACCCAGCTGACGGCCGTCCTGCTCGGCAAGGGCGTGGACGGCATGGCCCAGGAGTTGGCCAAGTGGGCCCACAAGGTCATCTACGTGGAAGGAGACGCCCTCAAGGACTTCAACGCAGATGTCTACCAGGCCGTCTTGGCCGAGCTGATAAGGGAGCACAAGCCCGCCCTAATGATGATAGGGCACACGAGCTACGGGGTTGACGTGGCGCCCAGCCTGGCCGTCCAGCTCGGCCTGCCCATAGCCACGGACTGCATAGACCTGTGCTTCGAGGATGGACAGCTCTGCGTGGTGAGGCAGCTCTACGGTGGCAAGGTGAACGCAAGGGCCAGGCTGAAGAAGGCCGACACATACATAGTGACCATCAGGCCCGCTGCCTTCCAGCCCGGCGAATACGGGCCCTTAAACGGCCAGATAGAGCGTGTGGAATGCCCAGTCAAGGAACCTCCTGCCGAGAGGAAGTTCGTGGAGATAATTACGCCCCCGCCCGGGGAGGTGGACATAACGGCAGCCGACATCATAGTGGCCGTGGGACGTGGCATAAGGGACAAGGAGAACTTGCCCATGATAGAGGAGCTGGCCAGGCTCTTGGGCGGCGTGGTGGCCTGCTCGAGGCCCATAGTGGACAAGGGCTGGCTTCCCAAGGACCGCCAGGTCGGCTCGTCGGGCAAGACGGTCAAGCCGAAGCTCTACCTGGCCATAGGCATATCGGGTGCCTTCCAGCACGTCGTGGGCATGAAGGATTCCGAGCTCATAGTGGCCATAAACAAGGACCCGAAGGCACCCATATTCCGCTTCTCCGACTACGGCATAGTGGACGACCTGTTCAAGGTCGTGCCTGAGCTTATAAAGCAGCTCAAGGAGCTGAAGGGAGAAGCCTGAGCTGGAGGGCAGGAGGGAGCGGGCCTGAGGAGGCCAGGAGCTCCGGTTAGCCCGTCTTCCGCGGGATGCGATATAAGTGAACCTTTATTAATTCTCATCGAGGGAAAAACCGAGGGCATGCTGAGATGATGAAGGTCTACGACAAGATAAAGGTGAGATACGGCGGTAGATGTGTTGAGCTAATGGCCCTCTTTGACACCGGGGCTGGCGGGAGCTACTTGAGCGATGAGGTGGCCAAGAAAATAGGCTACAAGCCTTACCCGGAGCCTAGGCGCATTCCCCTGGCCGTCAAGGGCCATGAGGCAGAGGTCATAGGCTACGTGCCGGAGGCGGAGCTTGAGATAGCGGGCCACGTGCTCCCTGAGCTTGAGAGCTTGGGCGTAATAAGGGGCCTATACGTGGAGGCCATAATAGGGCGGAACCTCATAGAGAAATACGGCATAACGCTTGAGGAAGGCCAGATAGGCTTCAGGGAGGTGCCGCCCAGGGCATCGCTGCTCATGGTCGACGTGCGGTATGACTTTGAGTTTTCCCATCCCATGCGGCCGTAGATAGTGGTCGTAGTCGTAGGAGTAGAAGGCCCCTATGTAGGCCAGGAAGAAGCCTGTGCCTCAGCGGGGCACGTTTATCTCGGACCGCACGGGCCCCCCAGTGGGGCCCCGATGAGGACCTGATGGGCCGAACTGCCGGGGCCTGACGGGTGATTTCGGCGGGCTTAGCCGAGGGGCCGGGAGCCGACAACTTAAATTGCCTCAGCCCGGCTTTCCGGCCCGGTGGGCGCCTTGAGGTTCGAACTGACGGAAGAACAGATGGATATCAAGCAGGCCGTCAGGGAGTTCTGCGAGAAGGAGTTTGAGCCCGAGCTGGCCAGGAAATTGGACAGGGAAGAGGAGTTCCCCTGGGAGCTCTACAGGAAGGCGTGTAAGCTGGGCTTCATAGGCATACACTTCCCGGAGGAATATGGCGGGGGAGGCTACGGCGTCCTAGAGAACTGCCTGGTGGTCGAGGAGATGTGCCGTGCTGATTCAACGCTCGGGACGGCCATAATATTGGGGGACTTCGCATCCGAGATAATACTGAGGTTCGGGACCGAGGAGCAGAAGGAACGCTACCTGCCAAAGGTGGCATCGGGCGAGTGGATATCGGCTGGCGCCTTCACGGAGCCAGCACACGGGAGCGACCTGGCGGCCAGGCTGGACACACGGGCCGTTAAAGAAGGCGACGAATGGGTCATAAACGGCGTGAAGACGCTCATAACGAACGCACCCATAGCCCACTTCATCATAACGCTCTGCCAGACGGACATGACCGTTGAGCCGCCCTACAGGGGCCAGACGCTATTCATAGTCGAGCGTGAGACGCCCGGCCTCGACGTGACGAAGATAGGGGACAAGATGGGCATAAGGGCCAGCCTGACGGGCGAGGTTTCTTATTCTGACGTCAGGGTGCCCGATTCGGCCATAGTCGGGCAGCTGAACAGGGGCTTCTACCACGCACTAACGTTCTTCGATGAATCACGCATAGAGATAGCAGCCCAGGCGGTCGGGATAGCCCAAGGGGCCTTGGACAGGGCCTTGAAATACGCTAAGGAACGTGAGGCCTTCGGCAAACCGCTCGTCCAACACCAGGCCATAGCCCACAAGCTGGCCGAGATGGCCACCAAGATCGAGGCCGCCCGCCTCCTGACCTACAAGGCCGCCTGGACGGTGGACCAGGGCAAATTGGACCCGGCCCTCGCCAGCATGGCCAAGACCTTAGCGGGCCGTGTGGCCGTCGAGGTGTGCGACGAAGCCGTCCAGATATTGGGCGGCTACGGCTACATAGGCGATTATGATGTGGAGCGGTTCTATCGGGATGCCAAGATAACGGAGATATACGAGGGCACCAGGGAGATACAGCTGAACACCATAACGAGGTGGATGTTGAAGCGTT
>CAZVRS010000046.1:0-7260 GCA_964630115.1 uncultured Candidatus Bathyarchaeia archaeon
CTATGATCATGCCTTCCTGGACGGGTATGATCCTCCTCCTGCCCCACATGTCCTCGTAGGCGAGGTAGACCATCGGCTTCCTGACCGTGAGGCCCTCGGGGATGAGGCCCAGCTTCCTTTCCTTTAGGAGCTTGATCAAGTCCTCCAGCATCACCTTGACCACGTAGATCTCCCTGCGGATTTCCTCGCCCAGGGAACTCACGGCACCTTCCACGGCCTCCAGCTCCTTCTCAACAGATATCAAATCCGAGCGCTGGGCCCTGAACTCCTCCCCTAGCTTAGTGAGGTGGGCCACAATGGCCTCGTGGAGGCCCCTGAGGCCTTCCTCCAGGTCCTCCTTGGTCGGCATCTCCCCGAGCCTGTCGTGGAGCACCCTGACTTCTTCTAACACAAGCTCGGCGTAGTTCCTCAGCTGGGCGGCCAGCCAGGCCTTGACATCTTCGGCCAGGGGCCTGGCGTGCTCTTCTTCAAAACGCCTCAATACGTGCTCCACCATCTTCTCCAGGGCGGCCTTGCCCTCATCGCTCAGGACCCTCTTGGCCGTGTAAGAATAGCCGCAGGCCTTGCACACCACGACTTCCCCTTCCCTCACGGGCTCATTGAAAGGGAACCCGCAGCTCGGGCAGAAGCCGTTTAAGACCACGGTCCTCACGGCGTCAAAAAGGGCCGTGATATCCACTTGGGCCAAGGCCATCCCCCTTATTTCGTCTAAGGGTTCCTTAAGGAGTTGGATATTTTAGCTTTAGGCCGGGGCCACACCGGGCCCGGGGGCCTCAGGGGGACAGGACCCTGAGTATCTTGCGCTTCTTGTCCACCCACTCGGCCAGGCCACGCTCCACCATGAGCTCCAGGAGGTCCTCCACTTCCTCCCTGGGCAGGGAGGCCATCTGGGGCACGAGCTCTATGGCCCCTTCCACGCCGTTCACCACGCCCGTCAGGCCCCTGGCCCTGATGGCGTCCAAGAGCTTCTCAAGCCAGTAGTCGGGGCCGCACCAGTATATGCGCAATATGCCCCGCCTCCTGTCCCACCACTTGGCGTGGCCTCGCTTGATCAGGAGTTCCAGCAGGGCCTTAAAGGACCCCTCATCCATTTGGTCAAAGGGGCTGAGCCTTCTGAGCTCCGACACGCTCACCAAGCTGAGGTTCTCCTCCTCCGCCAGATCCAGGACGTATTTTACCCAGAACTCCTCCCAGATCTTAACCAGCTCGGGGGAAGCAGGCCTGGTCAGCAGGTAGGGCCTGACGCTCTTGGCGGGCTTGGGATCGCCCATCTCAGGTCAGCTCTCGGCCCTGGCTTCCTCCTCTTCCTCCTTCCCGGCCTCCCGCTGGGCGGCAGCCTTCGTGGGCACCTCCGGCAGCTCCAAGGCCGGAGCTTCTTCAGCTGCCACCTTGAGGCCTGCCTTCTCACACATCTCCCTGAAGGCTTCATCTACTTCCTCGGAACTCACGCCGTAATACTCGGCTCCCGTGGAGGCCTCCACCCTGAGCCTGGTTATGTCCACCAACTGGCCCACGGTCCTCTCCGTGGCCTCTCTGGTCCTCTCGGCCTCTATTAGCATCTCGTTCACCTTGGCCATGATGGTGCTCATCTCCTCGGGCGGGCTGACGAGCAACTGCATCCTGCTGGCGAAGAGGTCGGCTATCTGGCTTTCTATGTTGCTCCTCATCTTCTTGCAGACGAGGGCCATGGCCAACCACTTCTTCGAGGCATCTTCTATGCCTTCCCTGGCGAGCCTCTCGGCCTGCTTGTAACACACGTTATACTGGTCCTTCAGGAACTTGCTCTGCTTGCTGAGCGTTGCTATCATCATGTCTATTTTGTTCACGAGTTCCTCGGGCTTCTCCCTGCGCCTGAACATGGCTTATGCCCCCTACTCCTTCTTCTCAGAAGACTTGCCCACTAGTTCCTCACGCTTGCGTTCTAGCTCGGCTATCTTGGCCTCGACCTCCGGGACCTTGGGCACTTCAACCGCTATCTCGCTCAAGAGGCGCTCGTAAGCCTGGTCAACCTCGTCTTCGGACAAGGGCTCTATCCTGAAAGGCTCGTAGTCCTTCAGGGCATCGAATATGCTTTCCATGCTCAAGCCCAGCTTCTCCATCTGCTTATTGACCTTGGACACGACGGAGGTTATCCCCCTGGGCCTTAGGACCTTGAGCTTGTCCAAGCACTTGCTTATCTTGCCCAAGCACATGCCTATTGCTTCAACGCCCTTGGCGTTCCTCAGGTCGAAGATGAGCTGCTCCATGTTTATGACGAACATATCGAGTGCGTAAGCGGTCTTATCGCACTGGAGGTGCTGCCTCAGGTAGGCCTTGGCCCTGTGCTCGTTGCCCTCCATGGCCGCCTTCCGGGCCTTCCTATACAGCTCCTCCGACCTGCGTTGGTAGTTCTCCTTCGTCCTGTCTATCTCCTTGACATACATCCTCAGGTCAACTATGAGGTCCTCGAGCTTAGGGCGCCTCCAAAACGGCATAGCTGATCCCCCGGCAATCTTCACAGTAAAAGATATAAACCTTTTCCTGGAATTTCACCCGGGGACTCAGCTTGCTCAGGATTTATGACAAGGCCGTAAAAGCCGCTAGGGAAGCCGTGAAATACGACACGGAAGGCAACATCTCACGTGCCATAGTGAAATACGTGGAGGCCTTCGACTTGCTCATGGTCCTCGTCAAGCACACGACGAACAGGAAGTTGAAGGCCTTCTACATAACCAAGGCCGAAGAATACCTCAACAGGGCTTACGAGCTGAAGAAGGTCCTCGAGGAGAAGGCCAAGCGGACGGCACCGCCATCGGTGCTCGGGACGGACGAGGAAGTCAGGAAGCGCATGATAACTACCATAGTGCCCGAGAAGCCCAACGTCAAGTGGGAAGACGTGGCCGACCTAGAAGATGCCAAGAGGGCCCTCGAGGAAGCCATAATAATGCCCCTCAAGTATCCCGAGCTCTTTGAGGGCGCTCCCACATGGAGGGGCATATTGCTCTTCGGGCCCCCCGGCTGTGGCAAGACGCTCTTGGCCAAAGCAGCTGCTTCTGAGTGTGGTGCCACCTTCTTCAACGTGAGCGTGGCCGACATAATGGTGAAGTGGGTGGGCGAATCCGAGCAGAGGATAAAAGCCCTATTCGAGCTGGCCAGGGAGCACCAGCCCGCCATAATATTCTTGGACGAGATAGACGCCCTCGGGCTGGAGAGGACGGGCACCGAATCGGGCGTATCGACACGTGTGCTAAGCCAGCTCCTCCAGATGATGGACGGCCTGATGAGCAGGCCGGAGGACCGCATAGTGGTCTTGGCGGCCACGAACAGGCCCTGGAACCTAGATTCAGCCCTCCTGAGGCGCTTCGACAAGAGGATATACGTCCCGCTCCCGGATAAGGAGGTCAGGAAGAAGATATTCGAGATCACGATAAGGAAGATACCGAACTTCAAGCTGGCCCCGGACGTGGACTTGGACGAGCTGGCCGAGCTGACCGAGGGCTTCACGGGCGATGACATAAAGAAGCTCTGCATGGAGGCCTGGTATAGGCCCATAAGGGAGCTCAAGGACAAGGGGACCATAAGCAAGGAAGCCCTGAGGCCCGTGAACAGGCAGGACTTCCTGGAGGCCCTGAGGAGGCGAAGGAGCTCCGTATCGCCCGAGGAGGTGAAGGCCAACCTTGAGTGGGCCAAGAAGTATGGGGCCATCTAGAATTCTCGGCTGACCTGTGCCTGTTGCACTCCAAATATCGACCTCAGCAGCTCCCTTATCATGCGCCACACGGACCGTATTAGGGCCAGCAGCATTTTCAATCCCTTCCACAAGAGTCTCACGATGAAGCCCCCAGCTGCCGATGGCGGAGGAGGTTGTGCCCCGTAGGAGGCATGGAAGAACCTCGCCTGCCCTACCGGGTATCCGCCGTATGACGCTCGCCCGCCTGGACTCACCCTCTCGAATACTACCACCTCGTTCCTCAGGTCAACACGGGCTGCCTCCCAGCCAGCCCTGAGCCAGCCCCACCTCGCTTGGGCGTGCGTCGGATCGTTTGCCCACCAGGCCCTGTGCTTCCTGGCCGAGGGCGGGAGAGGGCGGCCTATTATCCTCTCTACCTCGCTGAACCTGAGGACGACCCTGCCCGCTCTTTGCCTGCTCAGGTAGGCTGCTAGGGCCTTGTATACGCTGGGCCTAATGGGCCCAAAGGGCTCTTTCAGGCAGGCCTCAAGGGCCTCCTTGAACTTCAGGGCATCTTCATACCTGTCCTCGGGCCTCTTGGCCAAGGCCTTCAGCACTACCCAGCTCACGTGCTCGGGCACGTCTGGGTTCAGCTCGTGGGGCGGGATCGGCTCCTCGTGGACGACCTTATACATGACCTCGTAAAACGAGCCCATGAAAGGAGGCCTGCCCGTGAGGAGCTCGTATAGGACGGCCCCCAGCTGGTAGATGTCCGTGTAGTGGTCCGGCTTCCCGAACTCCTTGGGGGCGAACTGCTCTGGCGCAGCGTAAGCGGGGGTGCCGAAGAACTCGGTGCCGCTGTAAGTGGAGACGAGGAGCTGCACCTTGGCCAATCCGAAGTCCGTCAGGTGGGGCCGTCCTTCTGAGTCTAGGAGTATGTTCTCGGGCTTCACGTCGAAGTGCCTCACGCCTAGCAAGTGGACTTTGTGGAGCACCTCGGCTACTTCTGCCACTATTTTCACGGCCTCACGCCAGCCTATCCGTCCGACCAACCTCCTTAGAGAGCCCCCGGGCATGTATTCCATGGCTATCCAGGGGTAAGGACGTAGGTTGTAGGCCAGGAGCCTCACGATGCCTTTGACCTCTTTCTTGCTCAAATGGAACCAAATGCCGACCTCATTCATGAAGCCTCGGACCAAGTTGACATCTATGGTTTCTCCACGCTTGAGGAGGTCTTCCATTTGCTTGAGCATCTTTATGGCCACCAAACGGCCCGTCGGCTTTTCCCTGGCCTTATAGACCTTGGCGAAGCCCCCTGATCCCAGGAGCTCTAAGATCTCGTAGTCCTCTATGTTGGCAGAGCACTCAAATTCCCCCGCCTCAGAGCTGGCCGGCTCTATTATTCCCTTCAGCACCCGCCCCCTCATGACGAGGTGGCTCGGAAAACTATTAATGCCTTCCCCATGAGGGCCCCTGGCGGGGAGGCCCTATCATCCCTTCCTGAACCCTAACACGAAGCCCGCCACGAAGGTCGCTATGGCTGGCAAGTTCATCACGGTGAAGGCGGCCGCAGATGTGGCATGTGCTTCTATCCAGGTCAGGGCTTCTTCGCCCAGGCCGATCAGCCTCTCCCACCTCACGGCTATCACGCCCAGGTAGTTCAAGCCCATGAGGATCAGTATGAAGGTCCCTATGATGAAGGCGACCACCTTGGCTATCTTCTTGGCTGCATAACCCGCCAGGAAGCCCCCTATGAAGCCCATGGAGACCTGGGTGCCCAGGCCTATAAGGGCGCTGATCAGCCAGCTGGCCACGTTAAGCGCCCCTCAGATCATCATGCGAAAGCTATTTAAGCCTTAGGAAGCCAGGCCATCTCGGGGCATGTTCCCTAACTGGTTCGTCCTCATGATGAATTGGCTTGGCATCGCCAAGCTCCCGGTTTCCGTCGGTAGTGGCCTGAGGTGGTTGAAGCAGCTGTATGAGGTAGTAAAGGAGAAGCGCAGGCACGCCCTAGTGCCCGCTGAGGAACTCATGAGGTATGACGACTTATACGTGGGCATCATGAAGGACATGCTGAGCGAGGCCCACCGCCTGACGTTGGACGTCATGAGGGAGTTCCGTTTGTCGGGAGATAGGGATGTGGCCCTCAGGCTCGGGAGGTTGAGCAGGTGGCTCGAGGACCTCAGGACGGGCCTTAAGGCCTGGAGGCCCAGGGAGGAAAAGCGGAAGTATAACAGGGAGATACTTGATTACGTCAACCTGGCGGCCGTCTGCGAGTGCCACCACGTATACGAGGGGGCCGAGGTATTGACGGGCTTGCCCGAGGAAGCACAGGCCATCCACGACGCCTCGAGGGGGATGGCCATCTCCATGAGGAAGGTGAGGTTGTTGAGGAACACGCTATCCTGGGCGCTGAACATGCCTTCCCCCCAGGAGTTCTTAGAGGCCTTGAGGAGCGAGGCCCTGAAGAAGGCAGGAGGCATCGGGGACCAGGCCATCGACATATACAGCGGCATCGTCCGGGTGGCCGAGGCCTTCGTCATCGCCGATTCCGTCAGAGGGCGGGAAGCCCACAAGAGGATAGCCCCCTACGTCCTCGAGGCCATCCGGTCCTTGAGCCCCGTGGGCAAGCCGGTCGTCAGGTTGGACGAGCTGTGGACCGAGGTCCGTGTCAAGGTGCCGAGCGTGGGCCCCGAGGAACTGAAGAAGTCCATAGACTACCTGTGGAACGAGGGCCTCTTGCCCAAGGTCGTTAGGGCTGGCAAGAAGGGCCCCGTGGCCGTCTACAGGCCCGAGGGCCTTGAGCCCGAGATAAGGGAGCTCATAAGGACCGTGAGATCTGATGACCGGCTGAGGCTCCAGGGCTTTGATGCCGTGGAACTCATGTCCGTGCTCGGCTGGAGCAGGGAGGTCATCAACGAGGTCCTGAGCGAGATGGAGAAGGCTGGCCTAGCCTGGCCCAGGCTGACGCCCGAGGGCGTGAAGTGGTTCATCCCCCAGCTATATGGGGAAGGTGAGGGCGGTGGTGAAAGAGCTGGCCTGGAGGCCTGAGCCAGGAGAGCTGGCCTTGGTGCTGCCCAACGAACGCTATCCCGACCTGGGGAAGGTTAAGCGCCTCTCCCTCGGGCCAGGGCAGATGGCCGTGGTGTTCGTCAAGGACAGGCCCAGGCCCTTGGTGCTCTCAGAGGGATCACACAAGCTCCCTAAGAAGGCCACCAAGCTCGTGCTGGTCAGCACGGGCCCCAAGGAGAGCTTCTACGGCGTGCCCAAGGGCATGGTCTACGGGCAGCTGGGCTTCAGCGGGAAGCTGACCTTGAGGATCGAGGATGGGCCAGAAGAAGTAGAAGATTTCGTGGAAGAACTGGTGCTGGGCCGGTCCATCACGACCTTGGAGGAACTCGTCAAGTGGCTCGTCCACAACTACCTAGCTCCGGCCTTCAAGGACGTGGTGGCCAGGAGGGGCATGCCTCCCGAGGAATTCGTGAGGGCTGGCTGGGAGGAACTGGCCGAGGAAGTCAAGGACGTGGTCAATTCCTACTTGATGAGGTATGGACTCTACTTGGAGAACATCAGCGTGCTCTGGTGGGCTGGGCCAGAAGGCCCTCTGGGCT
>CAZVRS010000047.1:0-7258 GCA_964630115.1 uncultured Candidatus Bathyarchaeia archaeon
GTCGGGCCCCAGCTGCTCTGGCCGACCCCGTAGGCGCCCTTGCTCAGCAGGAAGGCCCTGAGCTCCTCGGCTGCCTCATCTGCGAAGACGCCGCCCTGGTAGGGGCTGAAGTAACGGCCCACGAGCTCCTGTATCTCCGTTAGGGCACGCCCGAAGGCCCTTATGTCGCCCCAGAGCACGGAGGGCAAGAGGCCGTTCAAGAGCAGGGAGCAAATACGGCTCCTTATATCATCCGGCATGGGCTCGAGGCTCAACAGCAGGTCCCTCTCGGCTTCCTCGCTGAGGCCCTTCATGCCCTCCCTGATCAGGAGCAGGAAGCGCCAGTCCTCCGGCACGTCGAGCCTCACGAGGGCCTTAGGCAGGTCCCCCGGCCCCTTGAGCTCCGCCCTGCGGCCCGTATCCACGATGAGGCCCCCGGCCTCGAAGGCCAGCGTCCCTATGCCCGAGAACTCCCCCCGGCCGACCGAGAAGGCAAGCTCACGGACGGACTTCCCCAGCCCGTAGAGGGCGTTCAGGGCATAAGCTATGCCGAGCTTGACCTGGGTGGTCGAGCCGAGGCCCACGTGAGCCGGTATCGAGGAGAGGACTTCTATCCTGGCCCCGGGGACCCCGAGGGCCTCTATAACCTCTTCCGCCAGGGAGGAAACACGGCCCTTATCTCGGCCGGAGACCTCAAGGCCCTCATAAGGCCTTACCAGGGCCCTGAAGGATGGCTCCCTTATGGCCACCCCTATGCTGGCGAACAGGAAGGGGCCTCCCGTTGTCCTGTAGAAGCCGAAGTGGAGCCTCGAGCCCGTGTCCACCTCGGCCATCAAGGCCCTAGAACAACGGCTCGTCTTGGACATAGCTCTTACCCGCCCTCAGGGCCAGCTCGGCCTTGGTCAGCTCACGGGCCAGGTAGGCCACGTGCTCGGGCGTGCTGGCCAAGCCCATGTCGAGCACGCACCTGACCAAGGAGGGCGCATCAGGCCCCTTGAGCAGCACCTTGCCCTTCCTGCCCTCGTAGAGGGCCATTATGGAGCCGGAGGGCCTGTCGACCGTTATCCTGAAGAAGCCCACCGGGTCCGGCTTGTAAGCCTGTCCCTTAACGGGCCTGCAGCTTACCTCAACGACCCCCTCGAGCAGCTCAGGCCCGAACTGGACGGTCCTTTCGACCTTGTCCTTCAGCACCAACAGGTCGATCCCGAGGTCCTTGGGAGTCCTATGCTCCCAGAGGGCCAGGGAAGCCATCTTGAGGGCCACGCTTGCCTCATAAGTTGATCGGTAGGTCTTCGGGCTCTCCTCGGTGGTGAGGACGAGGCTCACGCCTAGCTCGGCGGCGAGGCAGGCCAGGAGGGCGTTAAGCCCCGGGCTGTCGGCGTCCACGAGCTCCAAGACGTTGCAGAAGCCCATCATCATGGGCCTGTCGGGCAGGCCACGGGCGACCGACCCATAGGCCATGAGGCTCCTGAACAGGCCGGCCTCGATCGGCGGCTCCAGCAAGGGGTCCAATATGAGCTTCTCGGCCCCTCTTGCCTCCAGCTTCTCCGACAGGCTCTTAAGGGCCTCCAGCTTCTCCCCTGGGCTCAGGCCGGGCGGTGCGACCAAGACGTAGGCTGCCTCGGGCTCCACGTGCCTTGTGACGGCATCTACGTTCTCGACGGATACGCTGAGGATGAGGTCGGCTCCCTGCTCAAGGGCGGTCCTGATGTGGCTCGGCACGGGATCGTCTATGGCCAACGTGCCCAGTTCGTCCTTAAGGGCCCTAACGATGGTCCTGAGCTCCCCCGAGCTTATGGAGCTGGGGTCCCTGAAGCCCACGCACACCAAATCGGCCCCTGCCTCGGCCCTCGAACGGCATTCCTCCAACAGGCCTTCTAAGGCCATGCCGGGCCCGAAGTAGACCTCGCTGGCCAACCTGATGGGGGGCGGCCTGATGGGCAATTTGACCTCCCCGACCTGTATGAAGTCCTTAACGGCCCTTTCTGCCTCGGCCAGCCTTGTCCCTGGGTTCAGGGCCTCCTCCAGTAGGAGGTCGGCAGGCCTATCTGGCGATAGGCCATGAGGACCGAGCTTCTTAAGGGCGAAGAACAGGTCTTTTACGTGCTTGGTTCCCTTCACGAACGGTATCCCATAGGAATCGGCCAGCTCTGAGGCATCTCCGTGCGTGTAGCCAGGCAATATGGCCAGGTCATATGACCTCATCAGGTCCGAGTAGGGCTTCAGGGCTTCTTTTAGCCACCCGACCGTCATCAGGGATGCGACCTTCACGCCCAGGACGAGCACGTCAACACTGTAGTCCAGCTCACGTTCTATCCGCATCGCCTCGGCCTTAACGGCCCTTGAGGCCAATTGGCCCGTGATGAGGAGGAGCTTCAACCCGACAGCAACCTCCTCAGGACCTCGTATAGTTCGCCCTCGCCCCTGACGACGTGGACGCCCGGTATGGCCTCCAGGGCCCTAACGTTCGCTAGGTCGAGCTCACGGCACCTGAGGGTCACCTTGCGCCAACAAGATATGGCCCCGTTCGGGCAGAGGGGAACGCAGGCCTCGCAGCCCCGGCAGAGGGCCAGGTCTATCCGAGCCGTCCCGTCCTCGAGCCTGTAGATGGCTTTGTGGGGACATGAGAGCTCGGGCCCGCACTCCGGGCAGGCTCTGCAGGCCCCTGGATCGACCGTGCAGGGCAGCTCGGCTTCCACGGACTCCGAGTGGTCAGATGGCATGACCACCACGGGCGTCCCGGACTTGCCGGCCATGGAGAAGGCCTGTGTGACGAGCGTGTCGGCTATGCCGTGAACCATCTTGGCCACGGTGTTGGCCGTCGCAGGCGCTATAGCTATGGCGTCGTAGGAGCCCGTCATGACACGGCCAGGTATCCTGCTCACGGGCCTCAGCGGGTCCTCCACGATCAGCTCCTCGTAGTAGCCGCCCGGCGAGACGGCCTTGAGGCGGTCCAGAACGCCGTAGAGCCTCGCTATTTCTTGGCCAGCCCTGGAGAGGACCGTGGTCACCTTGAGGTTCAGCTGGGCCTTTAGGGCCGATATGACGTCGAAGACGGCCCTCACCTTGTAGCCAGCGCCCGTTATGCACCAGAGGAGCTTCTTCAGCCTCCACCACCCCTCAGGAGGGAGGCCAGCTCCCCGGGCCCTATGGTTTCTGCGCTCGGCACTTCTTCCTCGAGGACGAATATCCGGCCCGGGTAGAGGCTGGCGAGCCAGGACAGGAGCTTCCTGGCGAAATCCAATTTCATCCTCTTGACCTCCCCGGCTTTCACGTGCCCCTGGAGCCAGGGCTTCGAGAAACGCCCAACAAGGCCCCCAAAGTGCCAGCCTGCTAATAGAACCCGGTGGGCACCAAGGTGAAGAGCCATGAAGACGGCCCTATCCCCGTCCGTGAAACCTCCGAAGTTCAGGACACGCCCAACGGGCCTCGTCTGGCACGTCCCGAGCAGGAGGCCGTTCCTGAAGGACCTCACGTGCTCCGGTAGGGCCCTTATGTTGTCCCCGTGTGCGTGGACGACCACCAGGGAGCCCGCCTTATTGGCCTTTAAGATGGCGTTTACATCGCCGTCCAGATCGGTGGTTATGATATCTGGCCTCAGGCCCGCCTCAAGGAGCGCTGTTGTGGCCCCATCTGCCGACACGAGCGTTAAATCGGCCCTGTTGAGGCCCGTTAGGGCCTCCTTGACCAGCTCCAGGTGTCCTTCCAAGTTGGGGCCAGCACCGAAGACCATGACGGTCTTGCCCTTAAGCAGTTCCCCTGCCCTCCTGAGGGCCTCTTGGACATCAAAGCCTGATAGCAGGCCATCTAGTATGCGGGCTGCCCTCTCGTCCTCCTCCAAGCTGTAGCCAAAGGCCTGCCTTATGGCCTCATACCAGGGCTCCCAGGACCGGTAGTCCACCAAGGCCGGGACCAAGCCCTTATCAAGCCGGGGGCCTTAAGGGGAACGGGCCCACATGACTTCCCTGGTCGATCTGGGCTTCTCCGAGCTGACGTTCTCGGAGGTCGTGTTGGCCCTCGAGGTGGACGGCCGGGTCCACGTCCAGCCCCTGGGCGTCAGGCTGTCGGGCGACCTCTTGTGGGCCAGGGTCTTCAGGTCAACCAGGTTATACGGCATGCTGAGGACCGGCCTCAAGGGCTCCCTGAACATAACTTACGATCCGAGGGCCTTCTTAGAACCGGTCCTCTACGGGCGCCTGGTCAGCCTCACGATCCTAAGGGGGCTTAAGGGGCCTTACCTGCCCTCAAGCTCGGCCTCAGTATTCGTAGAGGTCGCCAGGGTCGGAGGAGAGCGGGAGGCCCGCTCCATGTGGCTAAAGCCGACAGGATTGTTCGTGAAGGGCCGGCCCAGAGCCTTCAACAGGGCTTTCCCGGCCCTCATAGAGGCCCTGATACACCTCTCAAGGGCCAGATACCACGCCATACAGGGGAACGCCCGGGAGGCCTCCGAGCTGGCCGAGAAAGGACGGTCCAGCCTGGAGCCGCTGAAGCATGCCACCGAGGACCCTTCCTGGCTCGAGATGGCCTCGGAGGTGCTGGCCGAGCTCGGGCTCTGGGCTTCCTGGGCCGGGGAGAAGGCCAGGCTGCCCGAGAAGGGCTTCTTCACGCTCATTATGAGTTCCAAGTGGCCCGAGGAAGGCTTTTACGTTCACACGGGCCCCTTCGCCCGAGAACTCGTGAGGCGTGTTGAAGAATGCCTGCTAAGGGGGAGGGTTCAGGGGCCTCTTGGCGATTTCACCTCAAGGCCTGGCGTCCGCTTCAGGGCCGTGGTGGTAGCCGAGGGGCCCGAGGCCATCGGGGGCCAGCTGAGAAAAGCCGTATCCGAGCACGCCCGCCTCAGGGCCATCGGGGGCCTGCCGGAGGACATCTACTACGTAGGCCGTGAGGAGCCCACCGAGGGCATCGAGAGGGCCTACCGTGTCCTGGGGCTCGAGCCCCTCACGGTCCTTTTCCCATGACGGCTGTATGGCCTTAATGGCGAACTCTGCGCCTCAGAGCACTCTGGAGTTCAGAGCTGAACCCACCCTTAAATCCGGCCTTGCTTTAGGCCTCCCGGGAGGGGAACGAAATGGGACGTGAGGTTGCCGTCAGCGTGAGGGAGCTCGTGAAGGAATACGATGGCACGCCAGCCCTCAGGGGCGTGAGCTTCGACGTATACAAAGGCGAGGTGTTCGGCCTGCTCGGCCCAAACGGCGCTGGCAAGACGACGTTGATGAACATACTGGCCGGGGTCCTGCTCCCCACGGGCGGGAAGGCCGAGGTCCTCGGGCACGACGTGGTCGAGGAGTCGAAGGCCGTGAGGTCCCTTGTGGGCTTCTGCCCCCAGGAGACGGTGGCCTACGAGGAACTCTCGGCCCTGGACAACATGATGTTCTACGCTGGCCTCTACGGGCTGCCACGTTCCGAGGCGAAGCACAGGTCCAAGGAGCTGTTGGAGTTCGTGGGGCTCCTCGACGTGGCGAAGAAGCCCGTGAGGGAGTTCTCGGGCGGCATGAAGAGGCGCCTCAACCTGGCCATAGCCCTGATAAACGATCCTGAGGTGTTGCTGCTCGACGAGCCCACGACGGGCCTCGACCCGAGGGCCAGGAGGGACGTATGGCGCTACATAGAGGGCCTGAGGGCCGAGGGGCGCACCATCCTGATGGCCACGCACTACATGGAGGAAGCCGACCGCCTCTCCGACCGGGTGGCCATAATGGACTTGGGCCGTGTGGTGGCCCTCGGCACGCCAGAAGAACTCAAGCGCTCGGTTGGCGAGCTCTCCGTGATAGAGATAGAGGTGGCCGAGCACAAGCCCGGCCTCAAGGAGGCCCTGGCGCCCTACTCAGAGAACGGGCGTGTGCTCGAAGACGAGGACAAGGTGCGCATCTACGCCCGTGACCCAGATGCCGTCCTGCCTAGGGCCGTAGAGGCAGCCTTGAGGGCTGGCGCCAAGATAGCGGCCATAAGCATCACGGAGCCCACGCTCGAAGATGTGTTCCTCAAGCTCACGGGCAGGAGGCTGAGATGATGGGCTTCAGGGCCATGCTGGCCATAGCGGAGCGGGATGTGAAGAGCACCCTGAAGGACAAGATGGCCCTCTTCTGGCTCATCGCCTTCCCGATATTCATGCTCACCATGTCCTTCCTGATGTGGGCCAACCCGATGCCGCCTGTGACGCTCAAGGTGGGCGTCGTCTGCTCGGACAGCACGGCCGATTGGGGCAACCTGACCTTCACGGTCCACAACGTGACCGAGATCATGACCCAGGTGAACGTGACGACCGAGGACGGCGAGGTAGTGAAGGTCTTCCAGCTCACGGACTACGGTAACGACACGGAAGCTGCCCTGGCGGACCTGAAAGGCGGTAAGCTGGATGCCGTGGTGGTCTTCCCGGATCGCTTCTCCTACAACGTGAGCCATGGCTTCACGGCCAACGTGGACATCTACGTGCGGGGCGGCGATGCCTACCGTGAGCAAGTGGCCACGGCCATCCTCACCCGCTTCTTCGAGGAGCTCTCCGACGGCATCGCACAGGCCCGGATAGAGATGGCCGAGCACTACATGCCGCCTCAGGCGCCGCCCCAGCTTGGCGATTGGATGAGGGGGCTGGCCTGGCCCGTGAACGCCACGGTCCACACGGTCGTGCCAGATGCCCTCGTGGGCAAGGCTGGCCTGAGGGGCTGGTTCTCCATAGCCATGGCTGGCGTGGAATTCCTCATAGCTGGCATGTCCATCGGGGCCACGATGATCGTGGAGGAGCGTGATAAGAAGACGCTTAGGCGCCTCCTGGCCGCTCCAATAGGCCCCTGGGACCTGCTCATCGGGAAGACGCTCTCAGGCCTCTTCTGGCTGGCCATCTCGGCCCTCGTATGCGTGTTCTACGGCCTGGCCTGGGGAGCCCGCATAAGCTGGGACCCGTTGGCCAACCCGGCCCACGCCCTCGTGCCCGTGCTCATGCTCCTGGGCGCCCTCACGTCGGTCGGCATGGGCCTCATAATCTCCATGGCCGCCAAGACCGCCAAGGGCGCATCCGGCCTCGCCACGGCAATAAGCTGGCCCTTGATGTTTATCACGGGCATCTGGCTGCCGAAGTGGATGCTGCCCGAGCCGCTGAGGGTGTTGGCCGACTACTTCCCGCTGACCATGGCCATAGATGCCGTCAGGGACGTGATGGTCTTCGGCAAGGGCATGGAGGCCGTCCTGCCAGTGCTGCCCTGGCTGGCGGGCATGGCGGTCCTCATCTACGGCCTGGGAGCCCTGGCCTACAAGCTCGTCCTCAGGCGCTCCCTCTGAGAAC
>CAZVRS010000048.1:0-7217 GCA_964630115.1 uncultured Candidatus Bathyarchaeia archaeon
CTCAGGCGGCCACGAGTTCCTCGGCCAGCTTCTCGCCTATGGACCTACAGGCCCTCAGGACCCCACGGGCATCTAGGGTCGTGAACTCGCCCTCCCGGTAGAGCACACGGCCATCCACCATGGTCATGACCACGTCTGACCGGCTCGCACAGTATACCAGGGTCGACACGGGATCGTAGGTCGGTATCAGGCCTTCCCGGAGCCTGACGACCGTTATATCGGCTTTCTTCCCCGGCTCAAGCGATCCCACGAGGTCCGATAGGCCCAGGGCCTCGGCACCGCCCAAAGTGGCCATGTATAGGACGTCCTCGGCCCTCAGGACGGGTGCATCTGCCCTCGAGGCCCTCTGGAGGAATATGGCCGTCCTCATCTCCTCGAACATGTCGAGCACGTTGTTGCTGGCCGTGCTGTCCGTCCCGAGGCAGACCTTGACGCCAGCCTCCAGCATCTCGGGCACCCTGGCTATGCCGCTCCCCAGCTTGGCGTTGCTCTTTGGGCAGTGGGCCACGGGGGAGCCAGCCCGCCCTATCAGCCTTATGCCCTCGTCCGAGAGGTGGATGCAGTGGGCGAGGAGGACATCTGGCCCCAGCAGGCCCAGCTCCTCTAGGTAGAAGGCTGGCTTCCTCCCGGGGCTCTCGGCCAATTTCCAACCGGCCTCCCTGAAGAGGTCCGCCAGCCTGCCCTTGCCCTCGGCCAGGTAATCATATTCCTCCTTGGTCTCGGCCAGGTGGATGCTGATCTTGAGCCCCAATCGCCTGGCCTCCTCAGCCACCATTTTGAGGAGTTCCGGCGGGTTGGCGTAGGGCGAGTGGGGCGATATCCCGATCTCGATTAGGTCAGAAGCCTCCTTCTCCATATCCATTATGGTCTTCAGGGCCGCCTCAAGAGCTTCCTCAGGGCCCGCCTCGCCCGAGAAGACCTCGAGGTAAGCTATGCCCCTCAGGCTGGCTTCCGACATGGCCTTGGAGGCCAGGGGCCTCGGGGACGTATCCGCCAGGCATGTTATACCGGCCCTTATGGCTTCTAAGCATCCCAATCTGGCCGACCAGAGGAAGTCATCGGGCCCTAGGAGGCTGCTTGGACCTATTATCCCCGAGGCCAGCCAGGGGAAGAGGGTGGCGTTGTCCTCCAGGCCCCTCATGACCGTATACATCACGTGGGAATGGGCGTTCACCAGGCCGGGCATTATTATGGCTTCACCGAAGTCGAGGACTTCCTCACGGCCAGCTCCCGCCTTCACGGCCCGGTAGGGCCCAACGGCTTCTATCCTGTCCCCGACCACCAGGACGGCCCCGTCCCTGATAGGAGGGGCCGAGACAGGGACCACCCACTCGGCCCTTATTATCAATTGAACTCACCTTGCCTGGACGGCCTGCACCCTGAGCCTGAGCCTCCTGAAGGTCAGGGATACGAAGTCCCTCAGGCTGGCCGAGAACAGGTTGAGGCGTGATGCCTGCATTATGAGGCCGTAGGGGTCCCTGACCAGCCTGTCCCTCACAGCCTCGACGGCTTCCATGCCCATGCTCACGAAGAAGGTGACCAGCTTCCTCGCCATGGGGTTCTTCACGTATCTGGCCAATATCCCAAGGACCTTCCTTGAGAATGCCAGGTCGTGGTCAAAGCACGTGGCGAGGAGCTCCCAGTGGAGGGGGCCGAAGGTCTCCTTGAGGTAGGCGAACCTCTCCCGCTCGAGCATGGACCTCCCCATGGGGACGAAGAGGAGCGGGAACAGCCAGCACCCGTAGCCCCTCAGGTCCTCGACGAGCTCCATGGTGCTCACGATGTCGTCCTCGGTCTCCCCGGGCAGGCCGAGTATCATGGTGTTGCACGGGAAGAGGCCGTTATCGTTCATTATGCCCGTCCCCTCCACCACCAGCCAGGGCCAGTCCTCGGGCCTCCAGGGCCTCGGCTTGCCCGCCATGTAGCGTTTTATCAGCCTGGGGCTCCCCGTCTCGAGCCCGACCTGCGGGAACTCCGGTTCCACATCGTAATAGAAGGCGTGGGCCCAGTCCTCGAGGACATCACGGCCGTCAACCACGCTTGCGAAAGAGAGGTGGCAGAAGCCGGCTTTGACGCCAAGGCCCCTCAGGCCATCGGCCAGGGACATGAGGGCCCTCCTGTTTATCCTTATGCCCCTGGCCCCGTAGAGGAGGCCATCCTCGGTGATGAGCCCTATCTCCCTGAAGCCGCCCCTCACGTTCACCTCGGCCTCGGCCAACACCATGTCGAGCGGCATGCTCCTGAAGTTGAACATGGTGGGGTTGCAGAACTGGCACCTCCTCGGGCAACCACGTGTTATCTGGACCATGCCGGACCTGGCTGGCCCCCTTATGACGGGTATCTTCTCGACCGGGACGGAGCCACCGTCTACTTCTGCCGGGAGCTCACGGCCCTCGAGGGCCATCCTGCAGAGCTCGGGGAAGACCAGCTCGCCTTCCCCATCCAATATGCAGTCTATGCCCAGCTTCGCCCTGTGGTCCCTTATCTGCCATACCCCAGGCCCGCCAACTATGAGCTTGAAGTTGTATTTCTCCTTCAGCTTGAGGAGGCGCTTCCAGAGCTGTAGGAAGAGGAACTCGGTGCAGGTGGGGCCTCCCCCCATCAGGGACCTCAAGGTGTGCGGGACCGGTGCGAGGCCCAGTGGGTCGAGGACGTGGACGCCTACGACGGCCGTATCAGGCCCTATGGCCTTCTCCAGGGCCTCGGGCGGGACCACGGCAACCTCGTCTTCCCGGAAGCCAGCTGCGTAGAGGGCTGCCTCTACCTTCCTCAGGGCGTAGGGGGCCAGCTTGGCCCTCCCCTCGCTATCGGCCTTCACGGGCGGGGCCAGGACGTTCATCAGGAAGAACCTCGGAACCAGCCTGTAGGGCATGCAGAGGAGGAAGCCGAGCCACTGGGCCCCGCTGTAATCGGTCATGGTGGCTCTGTCGGATGTCAGCACTATCTTATACGTCATCGGCCTCACCTTGCGTGTGGGCAGCCGCACGTGCCACCTTAAAGTTTTCCCCGTCGGCCAAGGTTTATCTCGGTAACCACACGGAAGGACGTGGGGAGAGGATGGCCGAATTCAGGACGTATAGGGATTGGCCCATAGCACCCATATCCAGGCCCACGCCTGGGGCCTTGGGCCTAACGGGCTCTTGGAGGACCTTCAGGCCCGTTATAGACCACGACAGGTGCGTTAAGTGCCTCGTGTGCTGGACCTTCTGCCCCGAGGCAGCCATAGAGCTGGCCGAGGACGGGAGGCCGGAGGTCAACTACGATTACTGCAAGGGCTGCGGCATCTGCGCCAACGAATGCCCCCACGGGGCCATAGAGATGGTGAGGGAGGGGGAGTGATATGGGCCTGCTGGCCGAGAAAGGCTGGAAGACCATAGTCGTGACGGGCAACCACGCTGCTGCCTGGGCCGTTAAAGCGGCGAGGGTCCAGGTGGTAGCGGCCTACCCCATAACGCCTCAGACGACCATAGTCGAGAAGATAGCCGAGTTCGTGGAAAAAGGGGAGCTCAAGGCCAAATACATAAGGGTCGAATCCGAGCACTCCGCCATGACGGCCTGCATAGGTGCTTCAGCCGTGGGAGCTCGTGTCTTCACGGCTACTTCTGCCCACGGCCTAGCCCTCATGCACGAGTGCCTCTGGTGGGCTGCTGGCGCAAGGCTCCCGATAGTGATGGCCGTCGTCAACAGGGCCATGGGCCCCGGCTGGTCCATATGGACCGATTACGGGGATTCCATGGCCCAGAGGGACCTCGGCTGGATCCAGATATACTGTGCCGACAACCAGGAGGTCTTCGACAGCATAATACAGGCCTACAAGCTGTGCGAGGACCACGAGGTCATGTTGCCCTGCATGGTCGACCTAGAGGCCTTCATCCTCAGCCACACCTACATGCCCGTCAAGGTGCCTCCCCAGGAGGAGATAGACGATTGGCTCCCGCCCTACGAGCCAGCCTGGGTCCTGGACCCGGAGGAACCCATAACGCACGGGAACCTCGTCTTCCCGGCCCACTACATGGAGTTCCGCTACCTCATGCAGGAGGCCATGGAGAACGTGAAGGAGCTCTTGCCCAAGATAGGCCAGGATTATAAGCGCCGCTTCGGCCTCACGGGCCTAGATTTCATGGAGACCTACAGGTGTGAGGACGCCGAGATGATAATACTCACCATGGGGACCATGGGCGTAGAGGCCCGTATAACGGTGGACAGGCTGAGGGAGCGTGGCCTGAAGGTCGGGGTGGCCAGGCTGAGGGTCTTCAGGCCCTTCCCGGTCGAGCAAGTCCGCTCCCTGGCCGAGGAGGCCGAAATGATGACCATAATAGACAGGCACATCTCCTACGGGGCCGAGGGGGCCCTGGCCATGGAGGCCAAGTGGGCCTTGTGCGGCCTGGAGGATAGGCCCATGGTAACGAGCTTCATAGCCGGCATAGGAGGCCGTGACGTGACGTATAAGGACATAGAGAAGATGGCCCTTAAGGCCTATGAGTGGATGAAGGCCGGGAGGCCCCGGGAAGGCGTTTGGTATGGGGTTAAGGGCCTAGAGGTCGGGTGAGAACATGATGGCCGAGGTCCCGAGGGAAGAATACCTGCTCCCCGGCCATGCTGCTTGTGCTGGATGTGCTGCCTCCCTGGCCCTGAGGCTGACCCTGAAGGCCCTGGGCCGGAGGACCATAGTGGTCGTCCCAGCCTGCTGCACTAGCATAATACAGGGGCCCTTCCCGAGGACGGCGGTGGCCGTCCCGCTCATGAACATAATGTTCGAGGCAGCTGCCGCCTGTGCGTCCGGCATAGCAGCTGGCCTCGAGGTCAGGGGCGTGAGGGACGTGACGGTCCTGGCCTGGGCTGGCGACGGGGGCACGTATGACATAGGCATCCAAGCCCTCTCTGGGGCAGCCGAGAGGGGGGACAACGTGCTCTACATCTGCTACAACAACCAGGCCTACATGAACACGGGCATCCAGCGCAGCGGTGCCACGCCCTACGGTGCCCGGACGACCACCACGCCCGTGCTTGGCAAGAGGGAGCACCAGAAGAACATGCCCATGATAATGGCCGCCCACGGCATACCTTACGTCGCCACGGCCACGCCAGCTTACCCGCACGACCTCGTGAGGAAGGTGAAGAAGGCCAAGGGGATGAAGGGAACCAGGTATATAGAGATACTCTGCCCCTGCCCGCCCGGGTGGCGTTTCCCATCTGAGAAGACCATAGAGGTCGGGAGGCTGGCCGTGAAGACCTGTGCTTTCCCGCTCTGGGAGGCGTATTGGGAAGACGGACGCCAGGTCATCAGGTTGACGGGACCGAGCAAGCTCATAGCCGAGGTGCCGGAGCTCAAGCTCCCCATAGAGCCCTACCTGGCCATACAGGACCGCTTCAGGGGCATGACCGAGGAGGACGTCGAGGTCCTCCAGAAGTGGGTGGACGAGTCCTGGGAACGCCTGGTGGAGATGGCCCGCCGGTCGGATGCGTAAGCCTGCCCAACCGCAAAGTATAAAAGGAGAGCCCCTGGCCGTAGGGCGAGGAGCGAGGGAGCAACGATGGCCGAGAGCGTCGTGCTGGTCGGCAGGAAGCCCGTGATGAACTATGTCGTGGCCGCCCTGACGTTCTTCAACGCCGGTGCAAAAGAAATAACCATCAAGGCCCGTGGCCGTGCCATAAGCAGGGCCGTGGACACGGTCGAGCTGATGAGGAGGGCCTTCGTGAAGGACCTCCAGATCAAGGACATACGCATAGGAACCGAGCAGCTAGAGCGCCCCGAGGGCCAGAAGGTAAACGTAAGCACCATAGAGATCGTAGTAGCAAGGCCTGAGTGAGAAGCGAGCACCGAATCGATGACCAGCAGGTGGAAAGGCTTTTTTAAGTCATAGCCTCTCCGTTGTGATGTCGTTTATCCTTGGTTGGTCCAAAGCTTTTTAGCCCAGCCAACACGGGCCCCTGGTGTGCGGGTTGGGAAAGCAATACCCCAAGATAGTGGTAAGGCCCCCGGGGCCCAAGGCCAGGGAGCTCCTGGAACGTGATGCAGCCGTCATATCGCCTTCTTACGTCAGGTTCTACCCGCTCGTGGTAGAATCGGCTAAGGGATGCATAATAAGGGATGTGGACGGCAACGAATACATAGATTTCAACTCCGGGATAGCCGTCATGAACGTGGGACACTCCCACCCCAAGGTCGTCGAGGCCGTAAAGGGGCAGGTCGAGAAGCTCATCCACTACTCCCACACGGACTTCTACTACGAGGAGAGCATCCTGCTGGCCGAGAAGCTCTGCGAGATAACGCCGGGCAGGTTCAAGAAGCGTGTCTACTTCTGCAACAGCGGCGCCGAGTCCGTTGAGGCAGCTCTGAAGCTGACGAGGTGGCACACGAGGAAGCCCCTCTACCTGGCCTACATAGGTGCCTTCCACGGCAGGACCTTCGGCGCCCTCAGCCTGACGGCCAGCAAGCCCGTCCAGCGCAGGTATTTCCACCCGCTCCTCCCGGGCGTGGTCCACGTGCCCTACCCATACTGCTACAGGTGCCCGTTCGGCATGGAATACCCGGGCTGCCGCTTCTACTGCGTGGACTTCATAGAGGAATGGGTCCTAGAGAAGTTCGTCCCGCCTGAGGAGGTTGCAGCCATAATCTTCGAGCCCATCCAGGGCGAGGGAGGCTATGTCGTGCCGCCGGAGGGCTACTTCAAGCGCCTCAAGGCCCTGTGCGATAGGCACGGCATCCTCATGGTGGACGACGAGGTCCAAGCCGGCATGGGGAGGACGGGCCGCTGGTTCGCCATAGAGCACTGGGGCGTTGAGCCGGACGTGGTGTGCATAGCCAAGGCCATAGCATCCGGCCTGCCCCTGGGCGCCACGGTGGCCAGGGAGGAGATCATGGATTGGGAGCCCGGCTCCCACGCCACCACGTTCGGCGGGAACCCCGTGGCCTGCAGGGCCGCCCTGGCCGTGATAGAAGTGATAGAATCCGAGGGCCTGTTGAAGAACGCAGAAGAACAGGGCAACTACATAATGAGGCGCCTGAGGGAGCTCCAGGAGGAATGCGAGATAATAGGGGACGTGAGGGGCAAGGGCCTCATGATCGGTGCCGAGATCGTGAAGCCCGGCTCGGGCAGCGGTAAGAGCCCGCCCCCGCCCGGGAAGGAAGAAGCCAAGGAGGTGATGATGAGGGCCTGGAGGCGTGGCGTGGCCGTCATAACGGCTGGCGTCAGCACGCTCAGGATAGCACCGCC
>CAZVRS010000049.1:0-6956 GCA_964630115.1 uncultured Candidatus Bathyarchaeia archaeon
TCCTCATGCTCATAGTGACGGAGGCCTCCGAGGCCATGCAGGCCTGGAGGGACGACGATAAGGCCAAGTTCGCCGAGGAACTGGCCGACCTGGTCATAAGGGCCTTCCACATGGCCGGCCAGCTGGGCATAGACCTGGAGGCCGAGGTGGCCCGCAAGATGGCCATCAACTGGCGCAGGCCTTACAGGCACGGGCACAAGAGGGCCTGAGGGGCTTAGGAGGGCTTCCTCGCCACCACGTGCAGGTGACTCCCCACGCCAGCTATGGAAGGGTCATCGCAGGCCGAGAGCTCCAGCTCCAGGGCCTTCCTAGCCTTCTCCTCGTCCCTCAGGGCCTCGTTGAGCTCCTCGCTCCAGGGCGAGAGGACGGGCTTGCCCGATATCCTGACCACCTGGAAGCCAGCACCCTCGAACAGCTCCTTAAGGCTCCGGGGCGTGAAGACCCACCACCTGAAGCCCCAGCTGGACGTGAAGCGCCCTTCCCTCAGCACACGCCCGGCCTCCTCTATGCGGCCCTCACGCATGAGCCTCCTCACTATGGCGAACAGGCTGTCAACGCCGGCCTGGACGTAGGAGCCGGGCTTAAGGACCCTGTTGAGCTCTTTTACGGCCTTCCTCGGGTCGTCACAGTAGGATATCGGGTCCCCTTCCGCCAGCCCGAAGTCAAAAACGTCCGGCCTGAAGGGCAGGGCGCATATATCCGCCTCGACGAGCCAGATACGGTCTGCAAGGCCTTCTCTCGCCAGCTTCTCCTTGGCCACCAACAGCATCTCACGGGATATGTCCAGGAGAACTATGAAGAGGCCCGCCTTCTCCTCGGCCATCCTGATGGACCACTTGCCCGTCCCGCCTCCCGCATCTAGGGCCAGGCCCTCATCCGGCAGGCAAGCCCTTATGTGCTCCCAGGTCAGCCCGTCGTAGAGGACCGACCACCAGGTATCGTAGCGCTCGTCGTATTGCCTCGCTATGCCAGCGTAATACTTGATCACCTTCGTGGCCTCATCACACGCCAGCTCGGACACCGCCCCGCTTAAAGAGAAGCGAGCTTAAAGGCATCGCCGAACTCCCTCAATTCAGGACGCCCGTCGAGCGGGCCAGCTCAAGGGCCTTGCGCTCGTCCAGGCGGGCCTCGTTCAGTATGGTGTAGCGTCCCGGCCTTATGCTCGGTGCCATCACGAGGGCCCTGACGACCTGCTCGGGCGTTGCCGATATGCCGTCGGCGTCCACCGGGGCCCCCACGGTGGCCAGGACGGATCTTATCTTGCGCCAGTTAAGGCCGTGGAGCTTGGCCATCATTATGGTCCCTACGCCGCACTGCTCGCCGTGGAGGGCCCCACCGGGCCTTATGACGTCCAGGGCGTGGCTGAACAAGTGCTCGGAGCCGCTGCAGGGCCTGCTTGAGCCAGCTATGCTCATGGCCACCCCACAGCTTATCAGGGCCTCCATTAGGACCCTGAGGCCCTCCCGGGAGCCCGAGCCTATCCTGCGGGCGTTCCTGACCATCAGCTTGGCACTCATCAGGGCCAGGGAGGCGGCGTAATCGCCGTAATACTCGTTGTTCTTCACGTGGGCCAGCCGCCAATCCCTGACGGCCGTGAACTTGGCTATGACGTCCCCGCAGCCGCTCGCCATCAGCCTGGCGGGCGAATCGACTATTATGTCCATGTCCACGAGGACGGCCAGCGGGGCCTGTGCCTTGACCGAGTAGGGCCTGTTCAGGCCTTTTATAGATGCGAAAGGGCTCGATATGCCGTCGTGCGAGGCAGCCGTGGGAACGCTTATCATGGGGATGCCGAGCTCGCTCGCAGCCAGCTTGGCCACGTCTATCTTGGAGCCGCCCCCCACGCCCACGATGGCCCGGGCCCCAAGCCTCAGGGCCTCTTCCTCAACCTTGCGGACTTCTCCAACCGTGGGCTTCTCCACGATGATGTGCTCGGCCCCCACGCCCACCTCAGATATGCAGGAGCACACCTCCCGGCCAGCTATGTGATATGTCCTAGGGCCCGTCACGATCAGGGCAGGCCCACCGAGGCCTAAGCGCTCGTAAAGAGGGCCTACCTCGTCAAGGGTGCCATCCCCTACTATGACCTCCCTGGGGAGCTGCATCCTATGTGGGTTGGGCCTTTGAGGCATTTCCGGGAGGGCTCGACTTTGGACTTTAAAGATTTTCCCGGAGGGAGGGCTTTCCCGTGGGAAAACTTTTTAAGTCATGGAGGGCCCCCTAATCCGAAATCGTGATTTTGGATAAGAAGGTGATGGACGTGCTCGGGAAGGTGAAATCCGGGACCACCACGATAGGCGTGGTCTGCCGAGACGGCGTCATACTGGCTTCGGACACGAGGGCCACCATGGGCCACCTAGTCGCCCACAAGAAGGCCAAGAAGATCCACAAGATAGACGAGCACATCGGCATGACCATAGCGGGCGGGCTGGCGGATGCCCAGTGGGTCGTGGACGTCCTCAGGGCCAACTCGAGGCTCTACAGGCTCGAGGTCGGCAGGCCCATGCCCGTGAGGTCGGCCGCCGTCTTGGTGGCCAACCTGCTCTTCAGGAGGCGCTTATTCCCGCTCCTGACACAGCTCTTGGTCGGGGGCCACGATGCGGAGGGCTTCCACGTGTTCTGCCTCGACCCCTGGGGCAGCCTGACCGAGGAGGAGTGCGTTGCCACCGGCTCGGGCTCCTTCATAGCCTACGGCGTGCTGGAGGGGGCCTACGACAGGGGCAAGGGCGTCGATGAGCTCTTGCCCGTCGTGGTCAAGGCGGTCTGTTCCGCCATGAAGAGGGACGTGGCGAGCGGGGACAGCTTCGATGTAGCCGTCATAACCAAGCAGGGCTACAGGGAGCTAACAGAAGAGGAGAAGAAGCGCCTGTCGAAAGATGTGGGCTGGTCGTCATGAGCGTCATGACCATAATGGACATGCGCAGGCATATAGCTGAGAAACTGCCCCCCGAGGCCGGTTTCACCCGGATGGAGTTCGAGGGGCCAGCCATAGCCATCTTCGTGAAGAACCCCGAGGTCCTCATAGACCAGGGCTACATAATAGCCGACATAGTGACGACCATAAAGAAGCGCATAGTGGTCAGGCCCGACCCAGAGGTGAGGAGGAAGGAAGAGGACGTCGAGAGGGAGATAACGTCCCTGGTGCCCAAGGAAGCCGAGATAACGGGCATAACCTTCGACCCAAGCGTCGGCGAGGTCATAATAGAGGCCAGGAAGCCGGGCCTCGTCATAGGGAAGAACGGCACCTTAATGAAGGAGATAGTGCGCAGGACCAAGTGGAAGCCCAGGATACTCAGGAGCCCGCCAAGGCCTTCTAAGACGCTCAGGCTCTACCACAGCGTCTTATACCACGAGGCAAGGGAGAGGGAGCGCATCCTCAGGACCATAGGGGAGAGGGCCTTCAGGCCGCCCTTGTTCGAGGCTGGCGAGGTGACGGTCACCTGCCTGGGCGGCTTCAGGGAGGTCGGCCGCTCGGCCATCCTTGTCAAGACTAAGGAGAGCTCCGTCCTGCTGGATTGCGGCCTGAACCCGGGCGCCATGGGGAGCCCCGATGCCTTCCCGAGGCTCGACGACCCACAGCTTGACCTGTCGAGCCTGGATGCCGTCGTCGTGACGCACGCCCACCTGGACCACTGCGCCCTCGTCCCCTACCTGTTCAAGTATGGCTACGATGGGCCCGTCTACTGCACGCCCCCCACGGCCCACCTCATGACGCTCCTCCAGATGGACTTCCTCAAGGTCCTGAAGGAGCAGGGGCAGGTGCCGCCCTACGACGTCAGGCACGTGAAGGAAGCCATACTGCACACCATACCTCTCAACTACGGCGTCGTGACGGACATAACGCCTGACATAAAGCTGACCTTCTACAACGCCGGCCACATCCTCGGCTCCGCCATGGTCCACCTGCACATAGGGCGTGGCTTCCACAACATAGTTTACACGGGCGACTTCAAGTTCGGGCGGACCATGCTCTTGGAGCCGGCTGCCAAGGAGTTCCCGAGGGTGGAGACGCTCATAATGGAGTGCACCTACGGGGGCGAGCAAGTGCCGTCTAGGGCCGAGGCGGAGGCCACGTTCGTCAAGGTCATAAACGAGACCCTAGAGAAGAACGGGAAGGTCCTCATACCCGTTCCGGCCGTCGGAAGGGCCCAGGAGATGATGCTCGTCATAGACAGGTATATGCGTGAGGGGAAGCTCATCGAGGCGCCCGTCTACGTGGACGGCATGATATCTGAGGCAACTGCCATACACATAACATTCGCCGACTTCTTGGCCTCAAGGCTCAGGTCGGGAATACAGCACGGCACCTACAACCCCTTCGAGTCCGAATACTTCACGACGGTCGATCACCCGAGCGAGAGGCAGGCCATAATAGATGGTCCACCGTGCATAATCCTGGCCAGCTCCGGCATGCTCGAGGGAGGCCCGTCCGTGGAATACTTCAAGGGCCTGGCGGAAGACGAGAGGAACACCATAGTCTTCGTGAGCTACCAGATAGAGGGCACGCTCGGGGGGCGCATAGTCAGGGGCCTGAGGGAGGTCGAGATGAGGGGCGATGAGGGGAAGATCAAGATAATAAAGGTGAGGGCCAGGGTGGAGGCCATAGAGGGCTTCACGGGCCACTCGGACGGGAGGCAGCTCGTCAGCTTCCTATACAACATACAGCCCAAGCCGAGGCTCGTGCTCCTATGCCACGGAGAGAAGACGAGGTGCACGAAGATGGAGGAGTTCGTGAACAACGTGCTGAGGAAGAAGCTGAACAAGCCCAGGATGAGGGCCCTGGCCCCCTCGATACTCGAGACCATAAGGCTCGCTTAGCCCACCAGGGATTTGGCCAGGCGCCATATCCTGTCCCCTACGTAGTGCAGGTTCTTGACCACCTTGCCCTTCCTCATGCCCCTGACCTCGCCCGAGCTGAACAGGGCTTCCCCGAGTGCTATGGCCTTGCCGTGCCTCTCGTCCAGCACCTTGACTAAGTCGCCCGGCCTGAAGTCGCCCCTGACCTCCACTACGCCCGGGGCCATGACATCGGCGCCGTTGCACACGTGGGGGACGGCCCCCATGTCCACCACCACTGCCGGGAGGGCCTCTAAGGCCTCCGGCCTGGTTAGGAGCGGGAAGAGCCGGCCCTTCCTCTCTGCTGCCAGGGGTTGGCCATCTAGGAGGAAGAGCTTGAGGTCGTCCAGCTCTGTTACTTCCACACGGCCCCTCGCCCCCCGGCCCAGGTCCACGCCCAGCCGGGCCATCTCCGCCAGGAAGGCCTTGGCCTCCTTCTTCCTCAGGAAGTAGCGCCTCACGCCCGCCACCCAGGCCGGATGGAGTTAAGCTTTAAATTAGGCTGTTTCCGTCCTACGGGCGGGCCGAATATGAGCGAGGCAACCGCCAGGCTGCTCGAGCAGAGCCTCGGCAAGGTCGTGTTGGTCAGGCTGAAGGGGCACAGGAGCCTGAGGGGGCGATTGAAGGGCTTTGACCAACACTTGAACCTGGTCCTGGAGGACGCAGAAGACATATCGAACCCGAACGACGCCAAGAAGCTGGGCGTCATAGTGGTCAGGGGGGACAACGTGGTCCTCATATCGCCGGCGCCCGAGTAGGAGGGGCCCGGGGCATGACGAAGGGGACGCCATCCTTCGGGAAGCACGCCCACCAGGTCGTCCACATAAGGTGCCGCCGCTGCGGCAGGAGGGCCTACCACGTCCGCAAGAAGCGCTGTGCGGCCTGCGGCTTCGGGGAATCCAAGAAGATGAGGCGATACTCGTGGCAGAACAGGCCCGTCAACAGGGCCAGGAGGATAAGGTGAGGAGCGGGCCCGAGGGAGCCGGGGAGCTTATAAGTGGAGGTAGAAGAGCTTCAGGACAGCTTCTATAAGGGCCTCACGAGCTTCCTCGCCCCGCTCCTCGTAGGCCCGTATGGCCTCGGCTAGCTCCCTGAAGAGGCGCCTCAGCAGAAGCGAATAGCCCTTTGCCGCTGCTGCCTCCTCGGCCTCCTCAGCGGCCTCGTCCAGCCGGTCCTCCAGCAGGCCGAGGAGTATGGACGAAAGCTCTAAGGCGCTGGATATGGGAGCGTTAGCAAGTCTTCGGGCGCCGAGTTCGGTGCGCAAGGGCCTGAGGACCTCAAGGGCATACTTGCCGAGTTCCTCGCCCGGCTTTGCCGTGAGGAGGCCCCTCAGCTTCAGCAAGAGGGCTAGGGTGCCTAGCGTGATGCCCACCAGGTCCTTGTTGGGCCAGGTCTTCATCCTCTCCCTGAGTTCTCTGAGGGCATCTGTCCTGAGGACACGCTCAGGCTCCTCCCAGGCATCCGCCATGAGCGCCCCTACATACCTAGCGAACGTGGCCTCAGGGGTCATCTCCTCCTCGTGCTCCTCCATGGTCCTCCATATGGCCCGGAGGTGCTCCGGCCAGCTTAGTTCCCGGCCCTCAAGGTCCTTGGGCCTGGCTGACGGGCCGTCCCCCAAGATGGAGGCCCTCACATACCAGCTGTGCGCAGCCAGCGTGTTGACCGGAGGCGCCCCGTGCTCCACGAGCGCCCGCCAAGAGCGCCTGAAGGCCTCCACAGCCTCGTCCAGCTTGTCCACATCCAGGCATATGTGGCCCAGCGTGGAGGTCAGCTCGCCCTCGAGGAGCCTGAGCCGCCCGGCCAGCTTTTCACGGGGCTTCCCGCCGAGGGGGCTGAAGAAGCGGGCTACGTCCGGGTTGGAGGCCAGCTCCTCCCACCTGGGGCCGGGCTTGGAGAGCTCTTCGAGGCTCTTGAGGGCCTCATCGACGAGCTTCTTGGCCCCCTCGTAATCGCCTACCCTGGCACGATACTCGGCCAGGTGGAAGGCTACCTCGGCCCTGGCGTAGGATCTCAGGGGCTCCCTCAGGGCCTCGAGGAGCCTCAGGACCTCCTCTTCCTCACGGGCCTTCTCTCTATCGGGCGGTGTAGCACGCACCCACATGGCGGCCGCCGTGGCCCTG
>CAZVRS010000050.1:0-6871 GCA_964630115.1 uncultured Candidatus Bathyarchaeia archaeon
GCTCGCACTGGCCAGCTATGGTGGCGCCCGTCCAGTGCCAGGCCCAGGGGAAGAGGACGTTGAAGCCCCTCATGCGCTTGAACCTGGCGTAGGCATCTACCCTGGTGGCCGTGAAGGCGTGGCCGACGTGGAGGAGGCCGTTCATGTATGGGTATGGGAACGTCACGAAGCACTTGGGCCGGCTGGGATCGGGATCGGCCTCGAAGATGCGAGCTTCTTCCCAGCGCCTCTGCCACTTCAGCTCGAGAGCCCGCCAATCGAGCTGGCCCTTAGCAATAGGCACGACCTCCGGTCTGGGGGAGCGGGCGCCCAGTTCCTTATAAAACTTGCCCGCTGGCGGAGGGCAAACCTTATAACCGTTGTGCACGGCCGTGCACAACGGTATGAGGAGCCCGGGCGCCCGCCTGGTCCTGGCCATCGTGGTGGCCCTCGTGGTCGTGGGGGCCCTGCTGGGCTACTGGATATACCAGGCCAGGAGGAGGCCCGTCATAGTGGTCTTCCACGCCGGGAGCCTGGCCGTCCCCATGGAGAAGCTCGCCGAGGCCTTTGAAGCCAGGTATGGCGTTGAGGTCCGCCTAGAAGCCTACGGGAGCGTGGCTGCCGTCAGGCAGGTAACAGACCTGGGCCGTAAGTGCGATGTCCTGGCCTTAGCCGATTACAAGCCCATACTGAAGCTCATGTGGCCTGAGCTGGCGGATTGGTGCATAATATTCGCCACGAACGAGATAGTCATAGCCTACACGAACCAGAGCGATTACGCTGATGAGGTAGGGCCCGACAACTGGCCCGAGGTATTGTGCCGGGAGGGAGTCTCCATAGGCCGCTCTGACCCCGCCCAGGACCCGTGCGGCTACAGGGCCCTGCTGGTGTGGAAGCTGGCCGAGATGTATTACGGCCAGCCGGGCCTATACGACAGGCTGTTGGCGAAGAGCCCGGGGCCCACGAGGCCAAAGAGCCAAGACCTGGTCGTGCTCCTCGAGGCCAGCCAGCTGGATTACGCCTTCCTCTACAAGTCGGTGGCCGTCCAACACGGCCTGAGATACGTGGACCTCCCGCCCCAGATCGACCTGGGGCATGAGGAATACGCCGACTTCTACGCTGAGGCCGTCGTCTACGTGGAGGGGCTCGGGGAAGTGCGTGGCGAGCCGATAAGGTATGCCATTACGATACCGAAGGTAGCAGAACACCCCGACCTGGCCCTGGAGTTCGTGGAGTTCGTGCTGGGCAGCGAGGGCTCCTCCATAATAAGGTCCTGTGGCCAGGACACGCTGGAGCCCTGCCCCGCCATAGGCTACGAGAACGTGCCGGACCCGCTGAAGCCCTACGTGGTGGAGTGGGAAGCGTATGAGCGTGAGGGCTGAAGCCCGCAGGCCCGGGATGGTCCCCCTGCCGGTGGCCGCTGCCTCGGCCCTCGGCCTCCTGGCCCTAGCTGGCCCCGTCTTCTCGGTCCTGCTCTCCTGTAGCCCGCACGACCTGGCCAGGGCCTTCCTCGACCGGGAGGTCCTGTCCGCCATAGGGATGAGCTTCCTGACGGCCACGGCGACGGGCCTTATATCGCTTGCTTTAGGCGTCCCGCTCGCCTACGCCCTATCCAGGTCGGGCGGCAGGCTTAGATCGGCCGTGGAATCGATCCTGGCCATCCCGGTCCTCCTGCCCCACACGGCAGCTGGCATAGCGGTCCTGAGCTTCTTCGGCCCCGGGAGCCCGTTCAGGCCCCTGGTGGCCTTCCTGCTCGATAAGCCCCTCGGCATAATAGCTGCCCAGACGTTCGTGAGCGCCCCCCTGCTCGTCTTCTCGGCCAGGGCGGCCTTCGATGAAGTGCCGGTCGAGCTGGAGCTGGTCGCAAGGAGCTTGGGGGCCTCTAGGACCAAGGCCTTCCTCTGGGTCAGCCTCCCCCTGGCCAAGGAGGGCATCTTGGCTGGCTTCCTCATGGCCTGGGCCAGGGCCTTGAGCGAGTTCGGCGCCGTGGTCGTGATAGCCTACCACCCGGAGACGGCCCCCGTCTTGGTCTACCGCAGGTTCCTGGCCTCGGGCCTGAGGGGCTCCCAGCCCGTGGTGGTCCTGCTCATCTTATTGACGGCCTGCATCTTGGCCCTGGCGTCCGCCTTCGGCATGAGGCCCTACGGGGGTGCCCGCCGTGCTTGAGGTCAGGGGCCTGAGGGCCAGGGTCGGCTCCTTCGAGCTCAAGGGGGTCGATTTAGAGGTCAGGGACGGCCGCTACATGGTCCTCATGGGCCCGAACGGGGCCGGGAAGACCACCCTCCTGAACGCCATAGCAGGCCTGATAAGGCCCCTTGAGGGCCGGGTGGTCCTCAACGGACGTGATATAACACGGCTGCCCCCTGAGGAAAGGCAGATAGGATACGTGTTCCAGGAGCCCATGCTCTTCCCGCACATGACGGTCTACGACAACGTGGCCTTCGGCCTAAGGGCCAGGGGCCTGAGGGGCCGAGAGCTCCATGAGAAGGTCAAGTGGGCCCTGGAGCTGGTCGGGATAGAGCACCTAGCCCCCCGGAGGCCCGGCCAGCTCAGTGGGGGAGAGGCCAAGGAAGTGGCCCTGGCCAGGGCCTTGGCCATAGGGCCGGAGCTGCTCCTCTTGGACGAGCCCCTCGCACACGTTGATGAAGCCTCAAGGGCCCGCCTGGCCGAGAAGCTCAAGGACCTACACGACCAGCTGGGCCTGACGGCCATACACGTGACGCACGACAGGCTAGAGGCCCTCAAGCTGGCCGACGACCTGGCCATAATGGATTCCGGCCGATTGGTCCAGGCTGGAGATGCCCGTGAGATGCTCAGGAAGCCCGCCAGCGAGCTCGTGGCGAGGTTCCTAGGCTTCAGGAACATCCTGAGGTGCCGCTGCAGGAAGCTGAACGGCCTCTACGAGCTGGAGGTGGGCGGCCTGAGGATACTGTCCGTCGAGGGACGGGAGGGAGATGCCATAATGTGCCTCAGGGCTGAGGACATCCTCGTGTCCGTCAAGAGGCCCGTGACGAGCGCCAGGAACGTGCTCGAGGGCCGGGTGTTGAGCATCGAGCCGAGGGGGCCAGTTTTCGAGCTCAGGGTCGAGGTAGGCCCTGGCGTGGAGCTCGTGTCCGTGATAACGCCCGTCTCGAAAGAGGAACTCGGCATAAGGATTGGCTCTAAGGTCTACCTGGCCTTCAAGGCCTCGAGCGTTAAGGTCATTTAAGCCTCGAGTTCTATGATTTCCGCCTCGCCTAAGTCGGCCGTCCCGAGGCCGAGCTCGTGGGCCAGCCTGATGTGCCTTATGGAGAACGGGTCATGGCCCAGGAGCCGTGCCCCGAAGGCGTCTGCAGCCACGGGGTCATCGGAGAATATCACGAGGCCGAAGGGCTGGGGCTGGCCCCCCAGCTCGCCCCCTATGCAGGCCACTCGGCCATCTATGACGGCCAAGTCGGGCCTCTTGTAGAAGCATATGTCCACGATGCTCTCGTGCAAGCCGAGCTTGTGGAAGCGCCTCTTCTTCCCGGCGGGCACGGGCTCACCTACGGCTATCCCGAGCATGTTCTTCATGCTGAGGGAGACGCCCGTGAGGGAATGCGTCTTGAGCAGTGCTGCCGATACTAGGAAGGCGTCCTTGACCGTGAGGGGGAGTTCGAAGGACTTCAGGACTAGGGCGTTCGGCCTGGAGGCTATTTCGTAGCGGTCCTTGTTCAGATCCACGAGCTTTATGCCGTATTCCTCGGCCAGCCTCGTGTATCCCAGGGCCTCGAAGGCCTCCCAGGTCTCGCACCAGCCCGAGCCCTCGGCCACGACGACCTCGTGGTGGGGCCGGTAATACCTGACGAGGGCCTCTACGAGGTCCACGGGCGTCGTGGGGCCGGGCCGGTCTATGATGAGGTTGGGCTTGATGACCACCTTCTTTGCCCTGGGCCGCCCGAAGTGCTCTAGGGCCTGTTCGACCATGGAGAACACATCGTGCCCTCTGGCGACCACTACCTTCGGCATGCCCGGCCAGAAGTGCCGCCCTTCTCCCTTAAAAATGGCTTTTTCAGGATGCCTTTAGCTTCCTCACCTCGGCGAGTATGCGCCTGAGCACTTCAGCATCTGATAGCACGCCCGGCGGCGGGTCAATCACCTTCTTGAGCGGGATCGGCACGTGGTCCATGCGGTAGGCCGTGCCCTCGACCTCTATGCCCACCCAGGCGGTGGGTATGACCACGTCGGCCATGGCCGTCGTGGGCGTGGGAGCCGGGTCGAGCACGATCAGCGGGTTCGAGACGAGGTGTTCCACGGCCTTGCGTGGGAAGTGGGCCACGGGGTCAGATGCCACTATCAGGGCCGCGTCTGAATCGCCCCTGAGGAGGATGTCTATGACGCTCGTCTCGCCTGGGTTGTAGCGTGGGTAGCCGTGGCTGAAGTCGACTGCGAACGGGTAGCCCGTGGTCCAGGTGAACACTATGTTGGCGCCCGTGACGTTGAAGTGGCCACGCATGGGCAATATGTGGAACTTGGTGTAGCGGTTCAGGTCCCTGACGAGGGATATGGCTGCCTCTATGTTCCTTATCTTGCCCTTGCTCATGGTCAGGCCCAGGCCGAAGAACAGGACGCCGCAGCGGCAGCTCATCATGACATCCGCCACCTCATATATTATGTCGGATGGGACGCCAGCTACCTCGGGCACGTCCAGCTCCTCACCCCTTATGACCGTCCTGAGGGCCTGGAGGAGCTCGAAATCTTCTCCGGGCCTGACCCTGAGGAAGTAATCTGCCCTCTCGGCCGTAGGCGTCCTGCGGACGTCCACGACGACCAGCTTCCTAGTCTCCAGGGCCATCTCGGGCGGTATCTCTGGCCCGTCCGGGACGGGCGGTATCTCTGGCATCTCCTCCTTGGCCAGGAAGACGGGGCCCCGGGCCCTCAGGGCCCTCCTGCGGGCCTGCATGGCCTTAAGCCTCAGGACGGCCCTACGCCATGAGGAAGGCTGGAAGCGGCCTTCTGAGAAAGCCGAGTAGCGCTCCAGGTGCCTCGGGTGGGCATCCCAGGGGTTAGAGCCCCAATATATGACCAGGTCGGCCCTGTGCCTTATCTGGCCCAGCGTGAAGCCGGAGAGGCCCACCTCCTGTATGGCCAGTATGCTGGGACCGTGGCAAATGGTGGCCGTGTTGTCTATCACGCCCCCGACTTCCTCGGCCAGCTCTAAGCCAACCCTTATGGCCTCACAGCTCGTGGAGCTCCAGCCATACAGAATTGGGTATTCTGCTTCCGCTAAGATGCGGGCCGCTTCCTTGATGGCCTCCTCCAGGCCTACGGGCTTGAGTTCGCCGTCCTTCCTGACCATGGGCTGTGTCATCCTGTGCTCCTGGGCGTGGAGGAACTTGGCGGCACCCATGGCGCATGCGTTCCTGACGTCGACTATGCGGCCATCCTCGACTACGACTTCTATGTCGTCGCAGAGGGTCCCGCAGACCGGGCACGTGACGGCCCTTATGACCTCCCTGGCCAATCCCGAGCACCTCCCGGGCAGGGGAAGGCCTGCTTAAAGGACTTAGGCCTCACCGGGAAGGCTTAATAGAAACGGCCACCAACGGCCCGAGGGTCATGGAGCTCAAGAAGGCCGCCTTGGTGCTCGCCCTGACGGGCCTGCTCGCCTGGGCCATCTTGAGCGCCTCCCTGGCCATATCAGATAGGTTGGCCATGGAAGAACTCGTCCTGCCCGGGAGCTCAAAGCCGGTATCCATATGCTACGGTGGGGGGAGCATATGGGTCCTCGACGCAGATGGCGGGCTCATCTTGCGAATAGATCCGTCTTCGAGGGAAGTGGTCGGCCAGGCCGAGATACCCGGCGAGGTCGTCCTGGGCGGGAAACCCGTCTCCCTAGCCGGCTTCGTCCCCACGAGCATGATTTGGGCTTACGACCGCATATGGATTGCTGGCCTTGGCTTGAGGGACGTGGTCCTCTTGGCCTTCGAGCCTTCCAAGGGCACTTGGTCGGCCGTAGGCATGCCCCGCTCGCCTGCCGGCGGCTTCACGGGGGGCTGGTGCGTGGCCTCCGGCGGGGGAAGCATCTGGACCTTGGTTGACGTGGGCGAGGTCTACCTCGTGGAAGTCGACCCGGGCACCACGAGCGTCAAGGCCATCTACGGCGGCCTCCCGGGCGGGACCTCTATCTGCTATGGGGCTGGGTGCGTGTGGGTCTTGCACACGTTCGTAAGGGTCGGCCCCTACGGGCCCACGGAGACCTCCCAGGTCTTCAGGTTCAACGTGGCCCAACGGCGCCTGAGCTTGTTCACGAGCAGGAACGGTAGGTCGAGCGTGATCTTCGCCAGGGGGGACCGCCTCTACTTGGGCTTCACGCCCTCCTACGGCTTCACCTGTGTTCTCGAGTTCGACGCCGTTAAGGGGGAGTTCTTAGGCAGCCACGGGACGGTGCCGGGCGTTATGTCGCTCCTCCGTGCCCTCCTCGTGGATGACGAGGGCAACATATGGTTCTCACAGCCCGGATACTTCGGCGTGTGTGGGAAGCGTGTCTGGAGCACGGGCCTGGCGGTCAACTCGATGTGCGATGTGCCAGGCAGGGGCGAGGTATGGCTCTGCGGCGAGGAGGGCTCGGTGGGAAAGGTGCTCGTTGTGTCCGGGAGGGGGCTGGCAGGTGCCTTGTGCGTGGGCTTCCCGACCTACATCATGGGCCTGCCTTCTTCTTTCCTCTTGCCCGTCCTAACGGCCCTGGCTTCCCTGGCTACCTATGCCCTGGTGGACTTCGTGGTGGGCCGCATGAGGTTCAAGAAGTGGCTGAGGGAGCGCAGGGCCAGGCCATCAGAGGACAAAACGTTTTAAACCCTCCTCGGCCGTGAAGGGCCAGAAGGACTTAATGGTGGTGGCGGATGGGAGCACGCAAGAAACATGCGCCAAAGCG